>SCTT01000074.1 GCA_004322435.1 bacterium | reverse complement strand
CCAGGCCGCGGGCGTCGCCCAGGCGGCAGTCCCAGAAGTGGCGCATCACCGGCGCGACCTCGTGGAAGGGGCTCTGGTACGACTTGTCCTCCTCGAAGGAGCCGGCGACGACGGTGTCGTGGCCGGGAGGCGGCTTGTCGCCCGAATAGTCGCCGATGTAGCGCTCGAGCTCGCCGCCCGCGTACTGCCGGGCGTAGAAACGGTACGCCAGCCGCGTCACGGCCATGTGGACGACCGGGTTGTGCTCGTCCTGGACGGGGTCTTCGGCCGGCTGCTCGAGCGGGACGCCCGGGCCGATGTCGGGGACGTCCAAGGGCTCCACGGCCGGAGTCAGGAGGGCAGCGGCGAAGAGGGCCAAAAAGGGCATGGCGAATTGTAGCACGGGATGGGACCCAAAGGCCCAGAGATGACGGGGGTCTTATGGGACGACGGCCGGGGGCAGGGCCGTCCGCCGGAAATTTGTTAGAATGACCCGATTGCCGGATGGTGTAACGGTAGCACGAAGGACTCTGAATCCTTTAGTCTAGGTTCGAATCCTAGTCCGGCAGCCAATCTGAACGTTAGACGGAACGAAGCCCTCCGAAAGGAGGGCTTGCCTTTCCGGCGGAGTACGATGGATTCCCGCCGCTTAGAACTCCCAGCCGAGCCCCGCCTGGAGCGCGAGGGGCACCGCCTCGGCCGACAGGCCGACCCGGTGGCGCTGCGGCGGGCCGAGGAAGCCCCCGGGCGTCCAGCTCTCGTCGAGCGGAAGGTAGGTGACGCGGCCCTCGAGGAGGGCCAGAAGCCTCCCGCGCAGCCGCCCCTTCACGCCGAGCCTCAAATCGAAGGTGAGGCTCGAGGGGTCCCCCCACTCGCCGGCGTCCCACTTGTGGAGGCGGTCCGCCGCCGGCGGGCGGTAGTCCGCCAGGGCCTCCAGCACGTAGAAGCTCGGGCCCAGTCCCGCGTAAGGCTGCCAGCGCCAGCCGGGCGCGGGCCGGAACAGGAGCAGGGCGCCGGCCGTGCCCGCCTTGATCCACCCACCCTCCACCGGCATGTCGAGATACGCGAGTTCGAAGCCCACGCCCCAGCGCGCGGCCCACGTTTCCAGGCGCGCGCCCGCCGTCCCGCCCACCCCGAAGGGCCGGGAGTCGCCCAGCCGCGGGCTGGCGGCCGTCTGCTGCGTGAAGGCCGAGAGCTTGCCCTGCGTGAAGACCGGGCCGCCGAGCAGCCAGAGCTCGCCGTGCCGTTCGGCATAGGCGGGAGCGGCTAGCGTCAGAAGGGCCAGCAGCAGCGACGGCACGCCCAGGCGCCACGCAACGGAAGTTCCCCGGCCCCTTTCGCGGCGCATTGCAGGTATACTTTGGACATGAGATCACTCCCGGTCTTCCTTCTCGCTTCGGCCGCGGCCCTCTCGTGCCTCGGCGGCTGCGCCGCCGTCGACACGACCGGCGCCGCCAGCGTCGTGCTCGAGCCGTCGGCCCTGGTGTTCGGCGTGATCTGGCAGGGCGGGCGCGGCTACGGCGACGGGAGCCTGGCCTCGGGGATCGCGGGGAAATCCGGCCTGAAGGTCGTCCCGCTGGCCTCCGAGGCGGCGGCCTCGCAGGTGGACGTCATCGTGCGGCTGACGACCAAGACGTCCCTGGTCGAGACGTTCTCGGCCCGCACGCGCAAGCCCCTGACGTCGGGACGCGTCAGCTTTTGGTCCGGGTATCCGAGCCTGTATCGCAGCGTCGGCAGCCATCTGCTCGCCGAATTCTCTCCGTCGAAGGAGCTCTATCAGCGGCTCGTCGCGGAAAAGGCGGGCGGCAAGGCCGGCGAATCGGCCGTCGGCGCCGCGCCGCCGACGGCCCCCGCGGCGGCTTCGTTTTCTTCGGACATCGAGTCTCCCCGCTACCGGCTTGCGGAGCGTGACAAGGATTTCGCCGTCGTCGTCGGCATCGAGGATTACTCCGACCTGCCGAAGGCGGTCTATGCCGAGCGCGACGCCGAGGCCTTCGCGGCCCACGCGCGCGCGCTGGGCGTTCCGGAGCGCAACCTGGTGGTCCTCAGGGGGAGCAAGGCGGGCCGCGCCGCGCTGGAGAAGTACCTGGAACAGTGGCTGCCGCGGTTGGTCGGCCCCGAGAGCCGGGTCTATTTTTTCTTCTCGGGCCACGGCGCCCCGGACGTCAAGACCGGCCAGGCGTATCTCGTCCCCTGGGACGGGGACGCGAACTTCCTCGAGACGACGGCTTACCCCGTCAGGCGCCTCTACGAGCGTCTCAACGCCCTCAAGGCCAAGAGCGTCCTCGTGGCTATGGACTCCTGCTTCTCCGGGGCCGGCGGGCGCTCCGTGCTCGCGACCGGAGCGCGTCCCCTGGTCACCTTCGTGGAGACGGGAGCCGTCGAAGGGTCGCTCACGGTCCTGAGCGCCAGCGGGGCCCGGGAGATCTCAGGCTCCCTCCCGGACCGAGGTCACGGCGCCTTCACCTACTTCCTGCTCAAGGGGTTGAACGGAGACGCCAAGGATTTCACCGCCTCCGGGCTCTTGGATTACCTGACGCCGCGCGTCCAAGACGAGGCGCGACGCCTCAACCGCGACCAGACTCCGCAGCTGCAGGGAGACGGCGCCCTGTCCTTTCGCTGAGCAGGTCCGTCGAAGCGGCAGATTCGAGGCGGACCGGCCGGCCTCTTCGTCACGGACCGGGCCGCGGCCTGGTTCAAGCGGGACCTCTGAGCCGCCGGTCTCGTCCTAGTCCGAGACCATCCCGATCGTCCGCAGCCAGGCCTCGACGAGCGCGGGCCAGCGCGTGATGGGGTCCTTCGTCGGCCGGAGGCCGAACGCGTGCCCGCCCGCGGCGTAGAGGTGCATCTCGACGGGGACCTTGGCCTTCTTGAGACCTTCGTAGTAGACGAGCGCCTGTTCGACGTGGTCCACGCGGTCGTCTTCCGCCATCAGGAGGAAGGTGGGCGGCGTCCCGGCGGGGATGCGCACCTTCGGGTTCAGCCTGCCGTCGATCCACAGGTGCCCCGGGTAGACGGGCACCGCGAAGTCCGGGCGGCAGCTTTCCTTGTCGGCGGCGTCGACGGGCGCGTACGCGCGCCGCTCGAACTCCGTGCTGGTCCGCGCGACCAGGAAGCCGCCCGCGGAGAATCCCAGGACGCCGAGCTTCTTGGGGTCGATGCCCCACTCCGCGCCCCGGGAGCGCACGAGGCTGATGGCGCGCTGGGCGTCCTGCAGCGCCAAGGGGACCTTCGGCTCGTCATACCGACGGAGCTTCTTGTCCCAGTGATGCTCCGTGTTCGGGACCCGGTACTTCAGGACCACGCAGGTCACGCCCTTCGGCGCCAGCCAGTCGCACACCTCGGTGCCTTCGAGGTCGATCGCGAGCCCTTGGAAGCCCCCGCCGGGGAAGACGATGACGGCCGCGCCCGTGTTCTTTCCTTTCGCGGGATACACCGTCATGGTGGGCTGGGACACTTCGGTGATCCAGCCGACCGGCTTGCCCGCGATTGGTTTGTCCTTCTCGCCGGAAGAGAACGATTCCCGGTCTGGCCCCGCCGGAGAGTCGGGCGCGGCTCCGGGCCAGATCGGGACCTGACGAAGCTCCGCCGGGGGCTCCCAGCGCGCGCCGCGCTCCTGCGGCTGCCCCGCCGCGGCCGCCGCGCACAGGACGACCAGCAGGGCCTTCTTCTTCATGCCCGCCTACAGCCGCCGCTCGTCAGCCGCCCGCACCGTCGAGAGATAGACTCCGCCGACCAGGAGCGCCAGCGAGGCCAGAAACAGCGTCCCCCCCCAGAACCAGTACGGGAGCAAGAGCTGCTGGGCGATGTGGCCCGTGTCGGAATGCATCGCGCGGCCGGCGATGGTGACCTCGTCCGAGAACATGTAGCCGCGCGAGCGGTAGGCGCTGATGCAGGCCTGCACGCCGATGAGCTTGACGCAGAAGGCTTGGACCTCGACGGAGCCCCGGCGGGCCAAGAGCAGGAGGCCGGTTCCGATCAGAGAGACCGCCACGCAGCCGAACAGCGTCCGCACCCAGACCGCGACGGAGAAGAGCATCAGCCCGCCGAGGAGCCACAGCGCCAGGCGGGCCGTCGCCGCGCGGGTCGAGGCGTTGAGGAAGAAGAAGCCGGCGATGGGCGGCCCCATCAGGCCCCCGGCCGAGACGAGCGCGCCGGGGATGCGTCCGCTCGCGCCGGTGCTCGCCAGGCCCCCGCCGCCCCAGAAGAGCTCGAGCTTGTGGAAGCTGCCGCCGAGGAGCAGGGCCGTCAGCCCGTGGCCCATCTCGTGGAACCAGGTCGCGAGCACGGAGAACGGGAACAGGACATAGTGGCCGTAGGGCAGCTGCCAGAGGAGCGTGGGGAGGACGGCGGCGGCGATCAGCCACGTCAGACCGAAGCGCTTGCCGCCCGAGGACGCCATCGCCGCAGTATAGCCCCGGGCTCGGGACGCCGC
This sequence comes from bacterium, assembly GCA_004322435.1. Taxonomy (GTDB): domain Bacteria; phylum Elusimicrobiota; class Elusimicrobia; order UBA1565; family UBA1565; genus SCTT01. The sequence continues at coordinate 1,217 of SCTT01000074.1, read as the reverse complement.
CAGGCTCGCGTCTAGAAGCCGGCTTTAGGCAGGACTTTGCGCGGGTCCACCGCCGCGTTGGCGCGCCTCACCTCGAAGTGCACGTGCGGCCCCGTGGAATGCCCGGTGGAGCCCAACATCGCGATGACCTGACCCTGCTTGACCGTCTCGCCGAGACGGACCTTGAGCGCTCGGTTGTGGGCGTAAAGCGTGGTCACCTGCGAGTCATGGCGGAGGATGACGACGTTGCCGTAGCCGCGCATGCGGTGGTCCGCGTAGAGGACCTGGCCGGCGGCGGCGGCGTACACCGGCTCGCCCTCGTCGGCGGCGATATCGATGCCCTCGTGCGGCTTGTTCCAGCGCCGGCCGAACTCGGAGCTGACGATCCCCGCCGAGAGGGGCCAGCGATAGTCGCCCTTATAGGCGGGAAGCTTCGGATAGCGGCGGCCGAGCAGGCTCTTGACCGGAGCGGCGCTCAGCTCCCCGCTGTCGTGGTGCTCCTTGTAGAAGGCCGCTCTCGCCGCATAGTAGGCGAAGTCCTTCACAAGGCCCCCGGCGACGGCGACCGTGCCGACCGCGACCTTGGTGCCGACCTTGGCCGTCCCATAGGCGACCTTGGTGGCGAGCTTGGCCGTGCCGTAGGTGGCCTTGGCCGTCGTCTTCACCACCGTCCCCGCCGCACGGCAGGCGGCCAGGAAGACGGCGGCGGCGACGACGGCGGAAAGGCCGCGGGGCATCCTCGGAGGATATCCCCCCTACGGCGCGAAGTCCAGCGGCCTGGCGGCCGGAGGGTCAGTCGAGCCCGGCGTCGGCGTCGCCCGCGCCCGTCAGCTGCGGCGTCTGCTCGCGGTTCGCGCGCCGCGCGTGGTCCTGCACCTTGGGCCGCACCGCGTCGAGGAGGCCCCGCACCGTCGCCTTCCCCCCCGACTCGTTGAGCCCCTTGAGCAGGTAGTACGTGAACAGGCCGTGCCCCTGGTCCTCGGCCGTCCCGGAGATCTGGTCGCCGCTCGAGGCGGCGAGGCTCAGGAGGTTCGCCCCCGCCGTCGGGGCCGCCTCCACCGTCGTCACCAGCGGGCGCACGCCCTTCGCGAGCACCGAGCGCCCGCCCGCCCCCGAGAAGCACGAGTCGAGCGCCACGACGACGCGCTTGGCCTTGAGGGCGCCGAGGCGCTCGTAGAGCCGGCCGATGGGGTAGGCGGTGTCCGAGAGGTATTGCGGGTCGCCGTCGGTGGGGACGA
>SCTT01000073.1 GCA_004322435.1 bacterium | reverse complement strand
ATCGCGGCCGTCAGGGTCGTCTTGCCGTGGTCGACGTGCCCGATCGTCCCGATGTTGACGTGGGGTTTGCTGCGCTCGAATTTGGCCTTGGCCATAAGGGGTTCTCCTCTCTGGTCGTTCCTACTTTGTGCGTCCCAATCCTACCAATTTGTCCGGCGACGGCTCTACGGCACGGAAAGCCAAGCTGAGGATGGGAATCGAACCCACGACCTTCTCCTTACCATGGAGATGCTCTACCAACTGAGCTACCTCAGCGTTAGGACCCGCCTGAAGAAAAGGCGAGCAAAAAACGGAGTAAATCCTGGAGCGGGCGATGGGAATCGAACCCACGTATCGAGCTTGGAAGGCTCGTGTTCTACCATTGAACTACGCCCGCCAGAGCCCGTCCAGCTTGAACAAAGAGCGATTAAAAACGACCCCCGGCGGTTGCCAGGTGTCGTGCGGACATAATAGGAAAACGGGAAAAGGATGTCAATATCGGGGGAGGGGGGATTGTGCGACTCACGGCAGGCTGTTATCCTGGGCGCGTGAGGGTCCTCATCGCCACGGCCACCGCGGGGGCGGGGCATCTGCAGGCGGCCAACGCGCTCGAGGAGGCTTGGACCGCCTGGCGCTCGGAAGACCGCGTCCAGAAGGTCGACGTCCTCGACTACACGCCCGCGGTCTACAAGAAGGCGTACTCGGACGGCTATGCGAAGGTCGTCGCCAAAGCCCCCGAGCTCTATGCGTCGTTTTTTGAGAGCACCGACGACCCCGTCCTCGCGCGGCTCTCCTCGGGCCTGCGCCGAGGCGTCGGGCGGACGGCGGCGCGGGGCTTCGTGGACCTGGTCGCGGGGTTCCGCCCCGACGTCGTGCTGGCCCCGCATTTTCTGCCGCTCGAGATCCTCGGCGGCGCGCGCCAAGACGGCGCGCCGCTCCTCGTCAGCGTCGTCACCGACTTCGAGGCGCACGCCTTCTGGATGGACCCCGGCGTGGGCCTGACCTGCGTCGCCGCCCCGGAGACCAAGGCGCGCCTCGTCGCGCGCGGCGTGCCGGCCCGGGACGTCGCGGTCACCGGCATCCCCGTCTCGCCGCGCTTCGCGGCGGCCCCGGGCCGCGCCGAGGCGCGGCGCCGCCACGGCCTGCGCGACGACAGCCCGGTCCTCTTGGTCCTCGCCGGCGGCTTCGGGATGGGCCCCGTCGCCGAGGTGGTGGCCGGCCTCGGGCGGGCCGCCGGGCCCCTGCAGCTCGTGGTCGTCTGCGGCCGCAACGAGCCGCTGCGCCGCAAGGTCGCCTCGCTCGACCACCCGCACCCGACGCGCGTGCTGGGGTTCACCCGCGAGATCCCCTCTTTGATGGCCGCGGCGGACCTCGTCGTGACAAAGCCGGGCGGGCTGACGGTGTCCGAGTCGCTGGCCCTGGGCCGGCCGCTCCTCGTCGTGAACCCCATCCCCGGCCAGGAGGCCGCCAACAGCGACTTCCTTTTGGAGCGCGGCGCGGCGGTCAAGGCCGGGCGCCCCGAGGACCTGCCGGCGCGGGTGAAGGCGCTCTTCTCGGGCGGGCGCCTCGCGCAGCTGGCTCGGGCGGCGCGCAAGCTGGGCCGGCCCGGGGCGGCGGACGCGGTGTGCCGGCTGGCCTTCAAGCGGGCCGGGGGGAAGGGATGAGGGTTCTCGTCGCGGCGCTGCTTTTGGCGCCCTCCGCCGCGCTGGCTCAGACCGAGGCGGCCGAGGTGCTCCGCGCGCGGCGCGGGCTCATGGAGGTCGTGCGCTTCCAGGACGCGCGCGCGGACCTCTTCCCGCGCGCCGAGCCCAAGGAGCCGCGGGTCATGACGCGCGCCGACAAGGAGGAGGTGTGGCGCGCCTGGGGCCGCTTCTCGGACCACTTCCTGGCGCTCGAGTCGCGCCGTGCGACGCGCAAGACCTTCGCCGACGCCGCGCGCGACGCGGCGGGCTTCCACGCCGCCTACGCCGCCTTCCTGGCCCAGTACCGCTGGGCGCTCGAGTTCGTCGAGCGCGCCGAGAAGGACCCGTCGCTCCACAAGGTCTTAGACGAGCCGGTGCCCGAGCTGGGCCTGCCGGGCGGCGCCTACGCGCGCTTCAAGTTCCGCTTCCTCAACGTCGCCCTCGGCGCCGAGTTCGCCGCCTTCGAGGCCCTGCGCAAGACGCGCGGGGCCGCGACGGACCCGGACCTCGGGGCGGCGCTGACCGAGGACGCGGCGGCGGTCTGGGCCGCGGGCGCCGGCAAGGGCGAGGTGATGACGCTCAAGAACGGGCTCAAGCTCGTGGGCGGGGCCGCGAAGGGGGCCTGGATGCCCGTGCAGGAGGGCGTCGCCGAGTGGATGGGCGACACCAAGGTCAACCGCGTGGGCAAGACCCTCATCCCGCCCGAGGCGGCCGGCGCGCTGGCCCCGCGTCTTTTGCCCGGCGACGTCCTCATCGAGCGGCGCGAGTGGTTCCTCTCGAACGTGGGCCTGCCCGGCTACTGGCCGCACGCGGCGCTCTATGTGGGCACGCCGGAGGAGCGGACGAAGGCCTTCGGCCCCCAGTTCGAGGCGCGCCTCAGGGAGCGCTATCCGAAGGCTTACGCCGACGCGGTGGCGCCGCAGGAGCACGGCCACGCCCCGCGCGTGCTCGAGGCGATGAGCGAGGGCGTGGTGTTCACGACGCTCGAGCACTCGGCCGGCGCCGACGCGGTCGCCGCGCTGCGCCCGCGCCTCGACGCGCGCGAGAAGGCGGAAGCCGTCCTCCGGGCGTTCGCGTACGCGGGGCGCCCGTACGACTACGACTTCGACTTCCGCACCGACGCGGCCATCGTCTGCTCGGAGCTCGTCTACAAGGCCTACGAGCCCGACGCCTCGCGCAAGGGCTTCCGCCTCCCCATCGTGACCGTCCTGGGACGGCCGGTGTCGCAGCCCAACGACTTCGCCCGTCAGTTCGACGCGGAGTTCGGCACCCCGTACCAACAGGCCGACCTGGTGCTCTTCCTCGACGGCCACGAGCGCGAGGGCACCTTCGTCGAGGAGGGCGTCGAGGCGTTCCGCCGCTCCTGGCTGCGCCCCAAGTGGCACATCTTCGTGCAGGGAGCCGCCGAACCGACGCGCTGAAGGGTGACATTTGTCGGATGGCGCCCCGGCCGCCGATGGTCTATACTGGGAGTGCGATGCCTTACGAAGACACGATGTTCCTCAAGATGTCCGTGGACGTGCTCTCCTTCTTCGACCCGGAGCAGCTGCGCCGCATCACGCCCGACATCGAGCGCAACACCTACAAGAAGGGCGAGACCGTCATCTTCAAGGGCCAGATCACCGACGGCTTCTACATCATCAAGAACGGCTCGGTCCTCGTCGTCATGAAGCCCAAGCCCGGGCAGACCGACCCGGTCACCGTCCCCCTGGCCAAGGGCGACTTCTTCGGCGAGATGTCGCTCTTGGAGGAGACCGCGGCGACGGCGTCGGTCAAGGCCGCCGTCGACGACACCGAGATCCTGACCATCCCCTCCGGCAGCTTCCAGAAGCTCCTCGAGATGCAGCCCCTCCTTAAAAAGGGCCTGCTCGACAAGATCGCCGCCCGCCGACCTCCCAAGAAGTAGCCGGGGCCCTAGGTCCTATTTTGGTGCGGGGCCGGCTGGGCTATCATTTCTCCGTGAGCTCGCTCGTCCTCCTCTGCGCCCTCGCGGTATCCGCCGCCGAAGGCCCCTCGGTCCGGCAGGCCGTCTCGGCCGACTCCGCCGGGCGCCTGGCCGCGGCGTCCGCAGCCCCCGAGGGCGCGGCGGCCTGGGCCCGGACGGCGTTTTCCGAGACGGCGCCCGCCCCCGTGCCCCTGACCGGCGCGCGCTTTAAGGCCGCTCCGCCGGCGAAGACCGGGCCCGCTCCTCTTTATGCCGCCGCCGGCGTCCCGCCGGTTCCGGCCGGCGCAAAGGTCTATGCCGACGACGACGAGGGGGGCGGTGCCGCGCCGCCGCCCATCGGGAAAGGCTGGGACCGCGAGGGGACGCTGACCGCGGGCGCCGTCGGGCTGGGCTTCGCCCTCGTCGGGTTCCTGCTCGGCGGGCCCATCGGCGCCGCGGCGGCCTTCCTCGTGGGGTTCTTCGTCGGGGCCGCCGCGTGGAAGGCGTTCGGCTAGCCCGTTTTGGTACAATCCTCCCCGACGGGCGCTTAGCTCAGCGGTAGAGCGCTGTCCTCACACGACAGATGCCACAGGTTCGAATCCTGTAGCGCCCACCATCTTCTGATTACGCGGTGGACTCGGAGGCGGCCATGAAGGCCGCCTCTGCCGTTTTGGGCGGGTTTCTCGCCGAGCGCATCGGCGTCGACCGCCGGCCGTCCACGGCTGAGCCTCCGTTGAGAGAGGGAACCTTTTAGGGGGGTCAAGCGTACGTGTCTGTATGGGGCGGTCCCTATCCTCACCTACTGCATGGGCGCAAGATTCTCTACCCGGTGGGTAGAGAATTGGCCGCCAAGGAAATTGGCTACCCACCGGGTAGCCAATCTTAAAGTCTAAGGGTGATAACCGGAAAATCCTAAACTGGGGCCAATGCGCCTGACCTCCCTGAACATCTCAGACATCGTCGAGACTTCTTGGCGAGGCAAGGCCGTGACGACCGGGTTCTTCAAGAAGCCCGTCGAAGGGCGGCGGGCGGTGACCAAGGCCGGCATCGCGGGCGACCGCCAGGCCGACCCGCGCTACCACGGCGGCGAGTTCAAGGCGGTGTACGCCTACTCGGCCGACGCCTACGTCTATTGGGAGAAGGAGCTCGGCCGCGCACTCGAGCCCGGGGCCTTCGGCGAGAACCTGACCGTCGCCGGGATGGTCGACGAGGAGCTCTGCGTCGGCGACGAGGTGCGCGTCGGGACGGCGCTCTTGCAGGCCGTGCAGCCGCGCCAGCCCTGCTGGAAGCTCGGCATGCGCTTTTCGGACCCCAAGATGGTCAAGCGCTTCCACGACTCCGGCCTCTGGGGCGTCTACTTCCGTGTCCTCGA
>SCTT01000072.1 GCA_004322435.1 bacterium | reverse complement strand
CTGACGGCATGAAGTCCGCCAATCTCGCCTTCGACCGCGTCCAGTTCGGCCCCCCCGTGTTCCGCTCCGCCCCGTCGGGGCCCGGCGGGTTCCCGGGCGGGGCCAAGGGACGCTCCGCCGCGTCCTGGCTCGCCGCCGCGGTGACCCTGGGCGCCGCGCTGCGCTTTCTGGCCTAAGGCCGCCCCGCCGCGGCCGCGATGCACCCGCGCGTCGCCGCCAGCTGCTCGCGCATCGCCCCGTTCTCGGGCGGACCCGCGACGGAGGGTGAGTAACGTCTTGTCACCCTCGTGTTGCCCGCCCATTGCCCGCTCCACGAAAACCCCATATAAAAGCTTGCGTTTTCGCGATAGCCCTGGGCCCTGACGGGGCTTCCCGATTTCCTTTGGGCATGAGGCCGGCGCACGTCTCCCTCTCTCCCCTGAGCGTCCTCACGAGCCTGGCGCTGCTGGGCCCGCTCGGCCTCCTCGCCTGGCAGACGTCCCGCGGCGCCCCGGCGCCGGAGCCCGTGGAGGAGACGTTCTCGCCGTCGCCCCCGCCGAAGCCCTCCGCCCCGCCCGCCGTCCGTTCGAGCCTCTTGGTCGCGAAAGTGAAAGACCCCGCCGTGCGGCCGGTCGGGCTAGGCAACGAAATGTTGACCGACGCCCCGCACGAGACGGTCGAGGGGACGCTGACCGGGACGCTCGCTGAGATCGAAGAGCAGCTCGCCAAGGAGCGCGCGCCCCGTCCGACGCGCGTCGTCCGCTCCCACCCGCGGCGCCCCGCCGCCGCGCGCTCTTTGCCGGGCTGCGTCAAGGAGTGCCGCGGCGAACGCGCCGCCTGCGCGGGCCGCCGGCGCGGGACGGCGAACGCCTGCCGTTCCGCTTATACCGAATGCGTCGCGGCTTGCCGGGCCTCCGACTAGGGCCCCCGCCCTTGGTAGTATCCCTCATGGCCCGCGTCCTCTTGGCCGCCATCGGCTCCTACGGCGACGTGAACCCCTTCCTCGCAGTCGGGGGCGGGCTGCGCCGCCGCGGCCACTCGGTCATCCTCGCCGCGCCGGCCCAGTACGCGCGCGACGCGGCGCGCGAGAGCCTCGAGTTCAAGGCCTTGCGGCCGGACATGGACCCAAAAGACCCGGCGCTCATGTCCCGCGTCATGGACGCGCGTTACGGCTCTCAGACCCTCGTGCGCGAGCTCGTCATGCCCGCCGTCCAGGACACCTATGAGGACCTCGAGTCCGCGGCGCAGGGCGCCGACGTCCTCGTGTCCCACATGCTCACATACGCGCTCCCCGTCCTCGCGGAGAAGAAAGGCCTCCGCTGGCTTTCCGTCGTGCTCGCGCCGCTGTCCTTCTTCTCCTCCTCCGACCCGCCCGCGATGGCGCCCGCGCCGGAGCGGGTGTCCCTCAAGGCCATGCGCCGGCTCTCCCGTTCCTGGAGCGACCCCGTCCGGGCCCTGCGGCGGGACCTGGGGCTCCCCCCGGGGGCCGACGCGCTCTACGAGGGGCAGCACTCCCCCCACGGCGTCCTCGCCATGTTCCCCGGCTCCTTCGCCGCGCCCCAAGAGGACTGGCCGGCGAAGACGCGGCTCTGCGGCTTCCCGTTCTACGACCACGATTTCGGCGGCGAGGGCCTGGACCCCGCGCTGAGGGCCTTCCTCGACGCCGGCGACCCGCCCGTCGTGTTCACCTTGGGCTCCGCGGCGGTGAGCATCGCCGGGAAGTTCTACCGGCACGCCGCCGACGCCTCGCGGGCTTCGGGCCGCCGCGCCGTCCTCCTCGCGGGCGCGGGCGCCGACGCGCTCAAGGACCTCCCCCCCGGCGTCATCGCCGCCCGTTCGGCCCCCTATCACGCGCTCTTCCCCCGAGCCGCCGCCGTCGTCCATTCCGGCGGCATCGGCACGACCGCCCAAGCCCTGCGCGCGGGGCGGGCACAGCTCGTGGTCCCCTTCGCGCATGACCAGTTCGACAACGCCGCGCGCGTCGAGCGCCTGGGCGCCGGGCGGGCGGCGAGCGCGACGGCGCTCGAGGGGGAGCTTAAGGAACTCCTCACGGAGCCGTCGTACGCGGAGAAAGCCGCCGCCGCCGCGGCAGCCCTTTCCCGGGAGGACGGGGTGGGTGCCGCCTGCGACGCCGTCGAGGGGCTGCTGGCCTAGGGCCCGTCCTCCCTGGGACCATTGCCTGCCCCGGAGGACCCCCAACGGCCTAAGCCCCCCGCGCCCAGACTCCCTATAATCCTCGACGATGAAACTCTTCCGCGCCGCCCTTTCGTCCCTCATCGTCCTGACCTCCCCCGGAGATCGGAAGAGC
>SCTT01000071.1 GCA_004322435.1 bacterium | reverse complement strand
CGAGGAATTCGCCCTTCTGCACCTTGTGCAGGACCACCTTCGGGCCAGGGTTCCACTCTTTGACCGACGCGAGGTTCGCCAGGAACGCGTCCTTCGAGCCCGCCGGCACGCGGAGGCCGTAGGCCCGCCCCTTCGGCGTGCACCAGGCGCGGAGCTCGGGGTTCAGGCGCTTGAGGGTCTCGAGATCGGTCCCGGCGGCCTTCGCGGCCACCTCGAGGTCCAGGTCGCGCTCGACGCGCGCGGTGTCGAAGGCCGAGGGCGCCTCGGGGACGGGCTTGAGGCCGTAGCGCTCCGGATGCTCGCCCAAGAGCACGCAGGCCATGAACTTGGGGACGTAGTTCTGGGTCTCGTTCGGGAGGCCGCCGCGTCCGGCGAGAGTCCCGAAGTCGGCCGAGCGCGTGGACTGCATGTCGCGGCCCACCCCGCCCTCGCCGCGGTTGTAGCCGGCCAAAGCCAGCGGCCAGTCGCCGAACCACTCTTTGAGGTCCTTGAGGTAGCGGACGGCCGCGCCGGTGGCCTTCTCGGGGTCCATGCGCTCGTCGACCCAGTAGGAGACCTCGAGGCCGTACTTGCGGGCGGTGCCGGGCATGAACTGCCAGAGGCCCGCGGCGCCGGCGCCCGAGACGGCCTTCATCTTGTACTCGCTCTCGGTCATCACGAGCCAGAAGAGCTCCTCGGGCAGCTTGGCCTTGCGCAAGGCGGCCGTCATCATCGGCTTGTAGCGCTCGGCCCGGCCGAGGGCCTCCTCGACGGCGCGCCGGCGCGCGTCCTTGGCGGTGTAGAGGGCGATGAAGCGCTTGACCGTCTCGTTGTCGGCGTCGACCGGCACGCCGTGCTTCTCGCGGCGGGCCTCCTCGGGGACGGCGGCCGGGGCCACCGCCGCCAGCTGGGCCGGGTCGGCGTCGAGCGCGCCGGGCTCCTCGGCGGCTTCGGGCTCCCCCTCGTAGGTCCGGGCCTTCTCGAGCGCCGACAGGAAGTCCGGGCGCAGGGATTGGGCGAGGCCGTCGTCGGAGACGGAGCCGGCCAGGCCCGAGAAGGCCGCGCGCAGGTGGCGGCGGGCCTCTTCGGTGCGCCCGGCCTTGAAGTCGGCCATCGCCTCGGCGTAGGAGAGCTCCGCCTGGCGCAGCTCCTCCAGGGCGCCGATCTCGGCGTCCGCGGCGGTGTCCGGCTCGACCGGCGTCTCGGCCGCTCGGGCCGGGGCCGCGAGGAGGACGGTTAGAGCGCCGAGCCGCAGGACGAGCAGAACTTGGCTCCCGGGGCCAGGTCGGCCGCGCACTTCCCGCACTTCTTGGCGCCGCCGCCGAACGCGCCGGCGGCGAGGCGGCCCATCTCGGCCCCCGCGCCCATCCCCATCCCGAGGCCCATGCCGGCCCCCAGGCCCGCGCCGCCCGACTCGGCGGCCTTCTCCATGATGTCGAGGCCGCGCTTCTTCTGGTAGTCGGCGCCCAGGATGTCCATCTCGGCCTTGTCGGTGAGGATCTTGCGCAGGCGCTGGACGACGGGGTCCTCCTCGGGGACGTTGACCGACTCGAGGATGAAGTTGATGAGCTCGAGTCCCCAGGCCGAGAAGTCGGCCTCGAGCTTGCCCTTGAGGTCGGCCGAGATCTCCTCGAGGTAGGCGGTGATCTCCAGGTAGCCGATCTTCTTGTTCGTGACGGTCTCGGCGAGGTAGTCCTTGACCTTCATCATCACGAGGCCGCGGAAGTGCTCGCCCAGGGACTCCATCGTGTAGGAGGGCAGCGCGCCCACCAAGGTGGTCAGGAGCTTGCGGGAGTCCGCGACGCGGACGCCGTAGCGGCCGAAAGCGCGCACCGGCAGGGGCACGTTGAACTTGGGGTCCAAGAGCGGGATGGGGGTCTTCGTGCCCCACTTGCCGTCGAGCTGGGCGGCGCGGTTGACGAACCAGACCTCGGCCGCGAAGGGCGTCTTGCCGCCGTAGGCCGCCCCGACCAGGCCGCGCAGAAGCGGGATGTTGGCGGTGTCGAGCTTGTGGGTGCCGGGCCCGAGGAGGTCGGTGGCCTGGCCGCCCTTGAAGAACAGGGCCTCTTCGCTCTGGTTGACGATGACCTGGGCGCCCCAGGAGAGCTCCTCGTTGGGGAACTTCCAGACGAGCGAGCCGGGGGGGCCGTCGAATTTGACGCGGTCGATCAGGGCCATGGTCTCCTCCGTTCTACGACGGTAGGAGTGTACTAATTCCATCCTTGGCCAAAATGATTCAATCCCGTCATGAACCGACCCCTCCTCGCCGCCCTGCTGTGCCTCCTCGCCGCCCCTGCCCGCGCCGACGAGGGCATGTGGACCTTCGACAACATCCCCGAGGACCAGCTCTTCGAGCGCCATGGGTTCATCCCCGACGCGGCGTGGCTCGAGCACGCCCGCCTGGCCTCGCTGCGCTTCAACGACGGCGGCTCGGGCTCCTTCGTCTCGCCGGAGGGCCTGGTGCTGACGAACCACCATGTCGCTCTGGGCCAGCTGCAGAAGATGTCGACGCCCGAGCGCGACTACGTGAAGGCGGGCTTCTTCGCCCGGACCCGGGGCCAGGAGAGCCCCTGCCCCGACCTCGAACTCAACCAGCTGGTCTCCTACGAGGACGTGACGTCCCGCGTGCTCTCCGGCCTCCCGAAGGGCGTCCCCCAAGCCCAGGTCAACGACGCCCGGCGCGCGGCGGTGGCCGGCGTCGAGAAGGAGTGCTCCGACAAGGGCGGCCTCCGCTGCGACGTCGTCGAGCTCTACCAGGGCGGCGAGTACTGGCTCTACCGCTACAAGAAGTACACCGACATCCGGCTGGTGATGACCCCCGAGGTGGACGCCGCCTTCTTCGGCGGCGACCCGGACAACTTCGTCTTCCCGCGCTACGACCTCGACTTCGCGTTCTTCCGGGTCTAAGAGGACGGCAAGCCGGTGAAGCCCGCCCGCCTCTTCGCCTTCGAGCCGAAGGGCCCCGCGGAGGGCGCGCTGACCTTCGTCACCGGGCACCCCGGCTCGACCTCGCGCCAGAAGACGATGGCGCAGCTGGCCTTCGAGCGCGACGTCGCCGGCCCCTACGGCCTCAAGGCGTTGGCGCGCGCCCGGAAGGCGCACCAGGACTGGTCCGCGAAGGGGACCGAGGAGGCCCGCCAGGCGGCCGGAGGGCTCTTCGGCATCGAGAACAGCCTCAAGGTCCGGACCGGGGAGCTCCTGGGCCTGTCAAACGCGAAGCTGTTCGCCCGCAAGGAGGCCGACGAGGCCGCGCTGCGCGCCCGCGTCGCGGGCGACCCCGTCCTCGCCAAGGAGCTCGGCTCCCCCTGGGACGACGCCGCGGCGGCGGTCAAGAAGCTCTCCGAGCGCTACGTGCGCTACAAGAACTACGCCGGGGGCTACCGCGCCCACGCGATGACCCGCAACGCCGAGACCATCGTATTGTGGACGGGCGAGGCCCTCAAGCCCAACGGCAAGCGCTACGAGGAGTACCGGGACTCGGCCCTCGAGTCCCTGCGCTTTCGCGTCTTCTCCCCGGCGCCGACGTACCCCGGGATGGAGCAGTTCCTGCTGGCGCGCAAGCTCGAGGAGTACCGCGACGAGCTCGGCGCCGAAGACCCGTTCGTGAAGGCCCTGCTCGGCGGCAAGGAGCCGGCGGACGCCGCCGCCGCGGCCTTGACCGGCACCAAGATGGGGGACTCCGCGTTCCGGAAGTCCCTCGTGGAGGGGGGGCGCAAGGCGGTCGAGGCCTCGAAGGACCCGCTGGTGCGCTTCGCCCTGCGCCTCGAGCCCTTCTACCGCGAGATGCGCGACTGGCACCAGAACGAGGTGGAGAGCGTCGAGACCTCGGCCGGCGAGCGGGTCGCGAAGGCGCGCTTCGCCGCCTACGGCAAGAGCGCGTACCCCGACGCGACCTTCACGCTGCGCCTGGCGGTGGGGAAGGCCGTGGGCTACGAGCAGGGGACGACGCAGGTCCCCTTCAAGACCACCATCGGCGGGATGTACGCCCGATCGGACTCCTTCGACGGGCGCGCGCCCTTCAACCTGCCGCCGCTGGTGGCCGCGGCGCGCGGGCGCGTGGACATGACGGCCCCGCTCGACTTCGTGACGACCAACGACATCACCGGGGGGAACTCCGGCAGCCCCACCATCGACCGGAACCTGCGCCTGGTGGGGCTCATCTTCGACGGGAACGTCGAGTCGATGTCGAACGAATACCTCTACGACGAGGAGCGCGGCCGCGCGCTGTCGGTGCACGCGGGGGGCATCCTCGAGGCGCTCAAGAACGTCTACGGGATGGACGGGCTGGTCTCGGAGCTCTTGGACGCGGCTCAGTCCTCCGCGGGCGCCCATTCGGGGCATTAGAGGGGAATTTGCGTTCCGTCGTCAGGCCGTGACTTATCCACAACTATCCCTAGGGATAGTTCGGAGCTTCCCTCCAAAGAAGTTCGTCGTGCAAGGCGGAGCGATAGTCCGACCTTGCCTCGCAGAGGGTTCCCGCTTCGAGGATTTCCGTATGAGGAATCCTCGAAGCCACGCGCCCGAGGCGCGTAAACATCTTCGTTAGGGTGGGCCTTTCGATTACTTCGTCTGCCCCATCTGCTTCTGGGCCTGCTCGATGAGCTTCATCGACTGGTTCATCGTCGCGTTCATGTCCTTGGTGTAGGCGTCCATCTGGTCCATGAACCCGTTGCGCTCGGCCGCCGGGACGTTCGGGAGGGTCTGCACGAGCGACTGGCGCATCGGCGCGCTCATCGTCGTCCAGGACTTCGCGAGGCGCGCCTGGCCCTCCGAGTCGAGCAGCGCGAGCGTCGCCTGCGGCGGCTCGGCCATGTTCCCGAACTTCGTGAGCTCCTGGAGGATGGCGGCGGGATTCTGCATCGCCTCCGTCATCATCTTCTGCGCCTCGGGGGTCATCTGCCCGCCGAGCTGGGCCATCGCCTCGGCGGCCTCGGGCGGGATGCCCTGCGGGGCGCCCGCCGCGTTCATCCCCATGCCGGCCCCGCGTTCGTACTCGCGCAAGCCGGCCTGCGCCAGGATGGAGCCGATGACGCCGAAGGCGGTCAGGAGGCCGAAGAGCACCCAGGCCTTGGTCTTGCCGACCCCGTGGGCCGCCTGGGCCGCTGACACGCTCAGCCACAGGCCCACGAGCTGGACCGGGATGACGCCGTAGGGCGCCAGGCTCAGCGCGGTGCTGACGGGGAAGAGCGCCGCCATCGCCGCGATGACCTGATAGCTGACGGCGTAGGGCGCCGTGCCCCCGAGGAGCAGGCACATCACGTGGAACACGCCGGCGCCCAGCCAGCTGAGCAGGACGGCCATGATGGGCAGCAGGACGATCTGCAGGGCGGCCGCGATGACCCCGAAAGGCGACGGGCGCACGAAGGACAGCAGGAAGGTCAGCACGCCGCTGACCAGGCCCCAGAACGCGATGGCGAGCACGGGCCCCTTGAAGGGCGCGCCGGGGTCGAGGCGGGCGAAGAACGCGTCTGGGCCCGAGAGCATCGCCTTGGCGTTGGCCAGCGCGGCGCCGAAGCCGAAGACGACGCGGTCGGCGGGGGCGTCGGTGCCGAATTCCGGCCCGGGCGGCGGCGGGACGCCGGGGGCGCCGGAGGCCTGGCGGGCGGCCTCCTCGACGTCGGCCTCGGGGAAGCCCTGCTTGACGAGGGCGGCCTTCAAGGCCTCCAGCGGGTATTTCCCCTGGTTCAGCCGGAGATAGTCGATGATTCGGGAATCGGGCATGCCGGAAGCATACAACGGATTCTCAAAGGACGCCAGGGTTCAGGGGCTTCTTGTTCCCGCTTCGAGCAACGGCTTCTTGATAGCGGGCGCGGGGGCCCCCTCCCACGGGGTCGCTGCGAGCGCGCCCCTGCGGCCACCCACCGTTTCCATGCGACGGCCCGGCGCCTTAGCCCGCTCGGATGAAGGGTCGCCTTGCTGCTTCCTGATTCAGGTGTGCGAATTTCCGAAAATCACGTCGATAATCACAGCGCTATTTACCGCCGGCGCCGACGGTAAATAACATAGGGATCAACAGGATAATTTTCAAGATTTCGCACACCTGCACCGCCCGGCCGTGCGCAGCATTCCAGCTAGGTCGTCGACGACCCGCGGCGGGTGACCGCTCGGCCGAGTCCGAAGCGACCCCGTGGGAGGGGGCCCCCGCGCTTGTCGCGGGGGAACCGTCAAGGTTCACGGGTTCGGGGGAACGGAGGACTCCGACGCGCGGGCAGGACCCGCCTAGAAACGCGACGGCCGGACGATGGGGAAGCCCGGAAACTTGGGGGTCAGAGCGCCAGCAAGGCGGCCAGGAACGCGCGGGCGTCGGCGGGAGGGGAAGAGAGGAGCCCTTCGGCGGCCACGGAGGGGGCCAGCATCTGACGCAGGCAGGCCGCGAGGCCGGCGAGGTCGTCGGCGGGAGTCGCCGCCCCGGCCCCCAGGCCGACCAGCTTGACGCGCCCGTCCCCCGACACCGTGATGTCGGCGGGTCCGACGGCACCGTGGGCGACGCCGCGCTCGTGCGCGTAGGCCAGGGCCTCGCAGACCGGGCCCAGCACGGCCTTGGCCTCGGCGAGCGTCAGGCGGCGCTCGGCCAGCGTCTCGGCGAGGGTCTTCCCCGGCGCCCATTCGAAGACCAGCGCGAGTCCCGCGGGCTCCTCGAGGACCTCGTAGAGCTCCGCGATGTTCGGATGGCGCACCGCGGAGGCGGCCCGCGCCGCCGCCAGGCGGCTTTCGCGGGCGGCGGGGTCCGCCGCGACCTCGAGGACCGCCACGCTGCGCTCGAGCGTGACGTCGAACGCCTCCCGGACCCGGCCCTTCGCGGCCCCGAGGCGGTATTTGCCGCCGAGGAGCCCGGCGTCGGCGGACGGCGCAGCCGCGGGCGGGCGCGGGCGCGCCAGCCGCGTCCGAACGGCGAGCGCCGCTCCGATCAAGCTCGCGGCGGCCACCAGCAGGACCCCGACCCAGGTCAGCGCGTTCGAGGGGGGCTGGGGGAGCGGCGGCAGGGCTCCGAGGAGGCTGTCGGTGTCCGGCGCGTTCGGGTCGAAGAGGCGGAGCCCGGCCCGCGCGCGCGCGAGGTGGTTGGCGTAGCGCGGGTCGATGGCGGCGGCGCGCTGCAGGTCGGCGAGCATCCGGGCCCGGTCTCCCTTCATCTCGTAGGCGAAGGCGCGCAGCAGGTAGCCCTCGGGATTCTCCGGGTCGAGGAAGATCATCCGGGTCGCGTTGGCCAGCGCCTCGTCGGCCTTCCCGTTGTGGAGCTGGGCCCAGGCCAGGTCGCGGTACGCCTTGGCGTTCCCCGGGTCGAGGCGGACGGCCAGGGCGGCGGCCTCCTCGGCCTCCTTGTAGCGGTGCAGCTTGTTGAGGGCCGCCGCCTTGGCCGCCCAAGCTTTGCCGTCCCGGGGGTTCCGCCGGAGGGCGTCCTCGGCCCGGGCCAGAGCGCCGCGCGGGCCGTCCGCGCGCTCCGGCTCCGCGGCGGCCCGCGGCGGGGCGGCGGACCCGCCGGCGGGGTGGGAGAGCAGGATGCCCTTGTCGAGGCTCAGGGCCGCGGACGCGTCGGGGGCGGCGGCGCGGCTCCCGTCGGCTCCCGCCGGGGTCAGCTCCGGCGCCGGCCCCCGCGCCGGGGCGGCCGCCCCTCCGGGATGGAAGTTGAAAGCCAGGGCCTGGGCCAAGACGTCCTCGGGGGGCGAGGGGTCGCCGGGCGTGCCGGGGTCGCCGCCGCCCGGGTCGTTGCCCCCGTCCGGCGGAGGGGGCGGGGTCTGAGTCCCGGGCGGGGTTTCGGGCGGGAGCGGCTCCGGACCGCCGCCGACGTCCGGCACCTCGGCGTCCTGGCGCGGCGGGCGGTGGAGCAGGGCCAGCACGCGGTCGTACTCCCACACGTTGTAATACTCGCCCGTCTCCGCGTGATAGGCGTCCTCGGCGGCGATGTAGCCGCGTCCGGCGCCGACGAAGTTCTTGCGCGTCGTGTCGGCCTTTCCGCGCGCCTTGCGGAGCTCGCGCCGGGCTTGGGCGGCGGCGAGCTCGGCGGCGGCGTTCTTGGCCTCCGCCGAGTCCGGGATGGCGTCCGCCCGCTTGTCGGCCGCCGTCGCCTTCTCCGCGGCCCGGGACCGCGCCTTCGCGGCCTTGCTGTGGTCGACGGCCCGTGCGCGCAGCCGCAGGTCGGCGGCTTGCACGCGCGCCAGCTCCGCCGCGGCGTCGTCCGCGGCCCGGGCCGGCCCGGCGAAGAGGAGGAGAGCTATAAGGAAAGCCGGCATCCCTTCGAGGGTAACAGGCGTGTTCGGCAGCGTCAACCGCCGTCTGCTAGAATGACCCCGTGGCCCTCCGGCTCTACAACACGCTGACCCGCAAGGTCGAGATGTTCGCCCCGATGTGGCTCGACGAGGGCGTGGCGACCCTCTATACCTGCGGCCCCACGGTCTATAACTACCTGCACGTGGGCAACTACCGCACCTACGTGTTCGAGGACGTCTTGAAGCGCACCTTGAAGCTCCACGGCCTCAAGGTCCGCCACGTCATGAACATCACCGACGTGGGCCACCTGACGAGCCAGGCCGACGAGGGCGACGACAAGATGACCGTGGCCGCCAAGCGCGAGGGCAAGACCGCTTGGGACGTCGCCACGTTCTACACGAAGACGTTCTTGGACGACATCAAGGCCCTGCGCGTCGACTTCTCGCCCGCCGCCGCCCCCGCCCGCGAGGTCGCCCGCGAGGCGGCCGACATCCTCTCCTACGCGACCGGCCACATCCCCGAGCAGACGGCGATGGTGGACGCGCTGGCGGCGAAGGGCTACACCTACGAGACCTCCGACGGCGTCTACTTCGACACCGCCAAGTTCCCCGGCTACTACAAGCTGGTCGGCGAGGCCCACCTCGCGGGCCTGCAGGAGGGGGCTCGCGTGTCGATGGGCGAGAAGCGGAACCCCACCGACTTCGCGCTGTGGAAGTTCTCGCCCGCCGGCGAGGCGCGTCAGATGGAGTGGGACTACCGGGGCCGGAAGGGCTTCCCCGGCTGGCATATCGAGTGCTCGGCGATGGCCAAGACCTACCTGGGCGACACCTTCGACATCCACTGCGGCGGCGTCGACCACATCCCGATCCATCACACGAACGAAATCGCGCAGGCCGAATGCTCCTCCGGCAAGCCCTTCGTGCGCTTCTGGCTGCACGGCGAGTTCCTGCTCGTGAAGGCCGGGAAGATGTCGAAGTCCGACGGCACCTTCATCACCTTGGCGGACCTGACGGCCAAGGGCTACGACCCGCTGGACCTGCGGATGTACTGCTACGGCGCGCACTACCGCAAGCAGCTCGACTTCTCGTGGGAAGCCCTGG
>SCTT01000070.1 GCA_004322435.1 bacterium | reverse complement strand
CGGCCGGGCACCCGGCCCTCCTGCGCTTGGGCGGGCTCCTCCACGACGTGTCGAAGCCCGAGACGGCCAAGCGCCAGGGCGGCCGCCTGCGCTTCTTCGGCCACGAGGCCAAAGGGGCAGAGCGGAGCGCCGGCATCCTCGAGCGCCTGCGCTTCTCGCGCGAGGAGACCGACTGGGTCTCGACCTGGGTCCTGCACCACCTGCGCCCCGGGAACCTCGCCGCGGCCGGCGCCGTCAGCGACAAGGCCGTCTACCGCTTCTTCCTCGACCTCGGCCCCAAAGGCGTCAGCCAGCTCCTCGTCTGCTGGGCCGACCACGCCAGCTACCTCGCCCCGAAGGATGTGGAGCGCGCCCTCCCGGCCGCCGTCCAGGAGCCGGGCCGCCCGATGCCGCGCTGGGCGAAGGGGGACGCCGCCAAGACGATCCACCACATGCGCGTGGTGGCCTGGCTGCTCGACCGCTGGTTCCGGGCCCCGGAGGCCTCGCGCCCGGAGCTCCTCCTCGACGGCCGGGACGTGATGAAGGCCTTGAAGATCAAACCCGGCCCCCGGGTAGGCGAGCTCCTGCGCTCTCTTGAGGAGGCCCAGGCGGTGGGCAAGGTCCGGTCCCGCAAGGACGCGCTGGCCTGGGTGTCCCGGCAGCCCCCGCCCCCCCCGGGGCAGGCTTAACAACCCCGCAATGGAAATCCGCCGGGGACGGCTATACTGGACCCAGATGCGGCGCACCTTCCGTCTCTTCGCCTTTTCGGCGGCGCTGGCCGCGGCTTTGCCGGCGCCCGCCCGCGCCTTCGTCGCCGACGCGACCTCCCCGTCGGTCTCCAACTTCGGCATCACCGACTGCGAGGGGAACCTCCAGAACAACGCGGTCACGACCTCGACGGGCCTCGCGACCGTGCGCATCCGGGTCTTCGACCAGGACGGCTCGACCGTCGCGACGCGCCCGGGCATGGGCGGCCGCGTGGGCCTCGTCCAGCACGTGGGCGGCCAGGCGGCCGGCACGCACCTGATCAACCTGATGCACTTCGACGGCAACACGACGAGCTCCGACACCGCCCCCAACAACGGCACGCTCTCGGGGGTCGTCGCCTGCGGCTCGGGCAACGGCCACACCGGCCTGGCCGGCGACGACTGCTACACCTGGGACAGCGCCGGAGACTTCGTGCGCGTGAACGTCTCCCCGACCTTGAACAGCACCACCTCCCAGCTGACCCTGCAGGCGTGGATCAAGCCGTCGAACATCACCACCGCCGTGCCCATCCTCGAGTTCAACAACAACACGAACCTCGGCCCGCACCTCTGGCACAGCTTCAACGGCAACGGGACCCTGTTCGCGAACCTCATCGACACCAACGGCGTCAGCCACGTCGTGGCGTCCACGGCGGGCTTCGTCAAGGCCAACGTCTGGCAGCTGGCGACGCTCTCCTACAACGGGACCGTCGCCCGGCTCTACTACAACGACGTCGAGATCGCCTCGCGGCCCTTCTCCTCGATGCCCCCGCTGCAGACGTCCTACAACCTCTTCGTGGGCCGCCGCCCCTCGGCCGCCGACACCTTCGCGGGCTCCATCGACGAGGTCCGCGTGCTGAACCGGGCGCTCTCCGACGACGAGGCCGAGGGCGACCCGTACAGCGGCGTGCTGTTCTTCAAGACGACGACCACGTTCGGAACGCCGTTTCAGCAGGTCAAGCTCGTTCCGGGCACGCACTACACGCCGGTCGTCTCCAACGGCTTCCAAACCCCAGCCACCGCCACGGTCACGAACCTGCAGCTCAAGCCCGGCGGGGGCAACCAGCTCGCATTCTCGTTCCAGGACCTGGTCGGCAATACCCGCCGGACCCAGTTGGGAATCACCGTCATCGAGACCGTCCCGGACGCCCCGCTCAACGTGACGGCCGGCAACGTGACGACGGGCTCCATCGACTGGTCTTGGACGCGCGGCACGCGCCTGTGCAAAACGACCGGCGGGGGCGGCGGCCAGTTCATCGGACGGCGGGCCGACACCGGCGCCGTCGTCTACCCGGCCAACACGACCGCGTCCTTCACCGAAGGCTCGCTCGCAGTCAACACGCTCTACGGCCTCCACGTGGTCGCCTCGGACGCCTTCGGCACGAGCCCCCTGTCCACTCCGGCGAGCGCCTACACGCTGGCCGTCGCCCCCACCGGCTTCGGCTCGGCGTCCGTGTCGACCGGCAGCGCGGTGATCTCCTGGTCCTCCACGAACCCCGGCTACACTCGCTTCGAGGTCGTGCTCTCCACCGACAACTTCGCGTTCTCGTTCTCGACCGTGAGCATCGCCAACAACCTCACCGCGCTGACGACGTCCTTCGCCTCGCTCTCGCCCCAGACCACCTACTTCGTGCGGGTCCGGGCGTTCAACGGGCGGGCCTCGGACACGGTCACCGCCGGGACCGCCTTCACCTCCGCGCTCACCGGCCAGTTCAACACCTTGCCCGCCGCGCCCGGCACGCTCAGCGGGGCCGCGCTGGGCCCCACGTCCATCCGCTGGGCCTGGACCTTGGTCCCCACCGCGACGAGCTATACCCTGCTGAGCTCCACCGGCACGAGCCTCGCGGAGACCTCCGGCAACTCGCACACGGTCACCAACCTGACGCCGAACGCCTCCTACGGCGCGCGTCTGAGGGCGCACAACTTGAACGGCTCCGGGGACTTCGGGGACCTCGCCACCACCTTCACCGACCCCCACCCCCCGACCGGCTCGGCCGTGGCCCAGGTGACGACCTCGACGGCGCGTCTGACCTGGAACGGGAACGGCAACCCGAACGGCACCAGCTACCAGGTCCAGGTCGCGACGCTCAACGGCTTCGGCTCCGTCCTGTCGGCGGTCAGCGTCACGGCCAACGAGGCCACCTTCCTGGGCCTGCTCCCCGCCTCGACCTACTACGCGCGCGTGCGCGCCTCCGGCTTCAACGGGAACGCGACCGCGTTCGACACCGCCCTCTCCTTCGTCACGAGCAGCTTCGGGGCCATCTCCTCCACCGCGGCGCCGCCGACCCCCTACGCGGTCTCCGGCCCCGAGGTCGGGGTCTGGCATTTCGACGAGACGGGCGGCACCCGGGCCGCGGACTCCTCGTCTTTCGCCAACCACCTCGCCATCACGGCGTCGCTGACGAACTCCTCGCCGACCTTCGTCGCCGGCCAGGACGGCCTAGGGAAGGCGCTGCGCTTCCCGGGCCTCCTCGAGAGCGTGGCCCAGGCGCCGCATTCCGCTTCCCTGGCGACGACGGGCGACCTGACCGTCGAAATCTGGGCCAACCCCGCCGCGTCGCTGCAGGTCCAAGACGCGGGGGTCGTCGTCAAAGGGGCGGGCACCGAAGAGTCGTTCATGCTGGACGTCTCCACGAGCCTCAAATGGCGCTTCGCCGTGCGGGACGCCGGCGGGACGCTGTGGGCGGTCTTCTCGACCTCCACGCTGCGCCCCAACGCCTGGGCGCACCTGGCCGGCGTCTATCGGTCGGGGGGGAGCCCCAGCCTCTCCTTGTATGTGGACGGGACGTTGAGCGCCACGATGACCGCCGCCCCGGCCGCCAGGCGCACGACCGTCAACTCGCTGTCGGTCGGCAACCGCCGCTCGGCGGCGAGCTCCTTCGACCGCGCGTTCCGGGGCGACTTAGACGAGCTCCACATCGCCACCACCGCCTTGAACTCCGCGCAGGTGGGCGCCGACTACGCCGCCTCGCGCCCCGCGACCGTCATCCCGCCCTCTCCCAACGACGGCGTGCGCATCGTCGTTCCTCCCAACGCCTTCGGCGGGGCCGCGGTCATCCTGATGTCATCTTCCCCGCTGACGGTGCCCATCTCGATCTCGCGGGGCATCTTGGCCGACGGCATCGGCGCGCCGCCCTCCGGCCAGACGCTCGTCCCCAACAGCGTCTTCGAGATCGTCGCCAACGTCAACGGCGGCGTCTTCACCGGGCAGCTGGCCTCCACGGTGACGCTCGGCCTGCCGTACCCCGACGCCGACGGCAACGGGCTGGTGGACGGCACGTCGCCGCCCATCCCGGTCGAGTCCCTCAAGGTCTACACGCTCAACACCGCGGTCACCAGCTGGGACGCCCTGCCCTCCACCGTCGATACCGCCAACAAGCGCGTGCTCGGGCAGACCACCCACTTCTCCGTCTTCGCGCTCTTCGGACCCACCGGCATCAAGCCCAACACGGACCAGATCCGCCTCTACCCGCGGCCGTGGAAGCCCGGCAGCGCCGGCAAGTTCGACTCCGTCACCTTCGGCGGCCGCACAGGCCTGGCCATCGACAACCTGACGTCCTCCGGCCACGTCCGGATCTTCACGCTCGCCGGCGAGATGGTCCGCGAGCTGGCGTACGGAGCCTCGAACGTCGGCACGCTCATCTGGGACGGCACCAACCACGCGGGCGCCCGCGTCGCCAGCGGGGTCTACTTCGCGCTGGTCATCCCCGACGACGGCGAGACCGTCGTCATCAAGTTCGCGGTGGAACGGTGAGGGCCGCGCTGCTGGCCGTCCTGCTCGCCGCGCCGGCCCGCGCGGCCTACAACGCGGACGCCGCGGGGACCGCGGGCGGCCAGTTCCTGAAGCTCGGCGGCGACGCGCGCGGCGCCGCGATGGGCCAGGCGATGACCGCCGCGTCCGAGGACGCCTCCGCCCTCTATTACAACCCCGCCGGGCTCTCGCAGGTGCGCCAACGCAACGGCACCGCGACGCAGGGCTTCCTTTACCAGGACGTCTCGGTCAGCTTCGCCGCTTACGCCCACCCGGTCCTGCCCGCCGTCCGGCCCCGGCGCCGCTTTCTGCGCCCGAGCGGCTTGGGGACCTTGGCCGTGGGACTGCTCTATCTCAACGCCGGCGGCATCGGCGAGGTGGACAACACCGGAGCCGCGACGGGGGGGACCTTCACCCCGCGGGACGTGGCCGCCATGGCCGGCTGGGGAGCGACGCTGACAGACATGTTCGACTTAGGGATCTCGCTCAAGTACGTCGACTCCCGCATCCAGGCCGCGGCCAAGACCGGCTCGCTCGACGTCGGGGCCCGGATGCGGCTTGACGTCCTCGGAATGCCCTATACCGCGGCCCTCGGCGCCCGGAACATGGCCGGCCGCCTGCGCTTCCACGACCAGACCGACCCCCTGCCGATGGACGTACGCTTCGGGCAGATGCTGCGCCCCATCCCGCAGTGGCTCTTGAGCCTGGACCTCGCCTTCCCGCGCGACAACGCGCCCTACCCCGCGTTCGGCACGGAGTTCTCCGTCCCCATCGAGAAGGAGCTCACGGGCTTCATGCGCCTGGGCTACGACGGCCGCCTGTCCCCCGGCGACCTCGACGGCATCGCGGGGATGTCGGTCGGCTTGGGCGTCGGCATCCAGAACTGGACCATCGACTACGGCTGGGTGCCCTACGGGACCCTCGGCCACACGCACCGCTTCTCCGTGTCCGCCCGGTTCTGATGCCCCTGCCGCCCGAGCTCGAGAGCTCGGGGCTGCCGCCGGCCTTCCTGGCCCCCCTGCAGGCCTGCTTCGACGGCGGCCAGCCCGGCCGCGTGCTCGCCGCGGTCAGGGCCGACCCCCGGGCCGCCGCCGAGGCCCTTTCGGCCGCCTTCGGGGCCGCGTCCGACCTGACCGGGCTCTCGCCCGCAGAGCTGGTCGCGCGCAGCGGCCTGGGCGCGGGCGACGTCCGCGGGCGCCGGGTCGACGCCGCGGTCGCCGAGCTCCGCGCGGTCGGGTTCCTGGCCGGCCTGGGCTTCAGGAAGGTCCAGGCCCTCGGCCCGGACGACACCCGGCAGCGGGCGGACCTCGTCGCCGAACGCGCCGGCGAGCGCTGGGCGGTCGACGCGCGCTGCGCGAGCCGCGACCTGCTCCCGGAGGGATCTTTCCGGCGCGGGCCGGACGGCAAGGCGCTGCCCTATCCCACCCTCCACGACTACCTCGTCCACTGCTATCACGACAAGGCGGGACAGCTCGCGCGGACGATGGCCGACGAGCGCTGCTCGCGCTCGGCGGTGGTCGTCGCTCTCGACGGGGCCTCCGGGGCGCTGATGCGCTCGGAGGCCCTCCGGGCCTGGCTCTCCTGCGGGGGTCCGGCCGAGTTCCGGTTCGGGCTGATGCCGGGGCTCTTGGCGGGGCCCTCCCCCGACGACAGCATCGTCCCAGCGCCCTGACGACGGAGCGCCCCCCGATGGCGTGCGGCCCCCGCGGGGGGCCGCACGCGCCTCTCCTCAACGGCCCGAATTTCCAAAAATCCGGAATCGATGGCTCTCGCTCCGCCGTGCGCGCGCTTCGCGCGCGCAGAGAGTGATGAGCGCCTCCGGAACGCACCCGCACAGCTTCGACGACTATCCCTAGGGATAGTTGCGGGCATCCCAACTTCCGAACTTCCGCACGCCTGGCACCAGCCTTTCCCGTCGACAGGCAGATTAAGTAGGATAACGATATGCCCACGAAGGAACAGGTTTTAGACGCCTTGCGCACCTGCATCGAGCCCGAGCTCGGCAAGGACATCGTCACCCTCGACATGGTGCGGAACCTGTCGGTGTCGGGGGGGAAGGTCTCCTTCGAGTACGTCCTGACCACGCCCTCCTGCCCTCTTAAGGAGAGCATGGAGCGGGACGCGCGGACCGCCGTCCTCAAGGTCGCCGGCGTCTCCGACGTCTCCATCAAGATGACGTCGAACGTCAACAAGGACCTGCGCCTCGCGAACATCATGCCGCCGGGCGTCAAGAACATCGTCGCGGTCGGCTCCGGGAAGGGCGGCGTCGGCAAATCCAGCGTCGCCGCGAACCTCGCGGTCTGCCTCGCGCGCGACGGCGCGAAGGTCGGGCTCCTCGACGCGGACGTCTACGGCCCCAACCAGCCCCAGATGTTCGGCGTGTCGGACTACAAGCCCCGTGCCGACGAGAACGACAAGATCGAGCCCGCACAGAACCACGGCGTGAAGGTCTTCTCGATGGGCTTCTTGATGGACCCCGACACCCCGGCCATCTGGCGCGGACCCATGCTCCACGGCGCCATCCAGCAGTTCTTGAAGGACGTCCTCTGGGGCGAGCTCGACTACCTGGTCGTCGACCTGCCCCCCGGCACCGGCGACGTCCAGCTGAGCCTGTGCCAGTCGGTGCCGCTCGTCGGCGCGGTCATCGTCACGACCCCGCAGTCGGTCGCTATCTCGGACGTGCGCAAGGCCGTCGCGATGTTCAAGAAGCTCAACGTCCCCATCCTCGGGGTCGTCGAGAACATGAGCGGCTTCGCCTGCCCGAACTGCGACCACGTCAGCCACCCGTTCACCAAAGACGGCGCGAAGGCCCTGGCCGAGAAGCACCTGTTGGCCTTCCTGGGCTCGGTCCCGCTCGACGGCGCGGTCTGCGACGCCGGCGAGAACGGCACGCCGGTCGCCCTCGCGCGCCCCGACAGCCCGGTCAGCGGCGCCTTCCGCAGCCTCGCCCGCCAGGTCGCGGCCCAGGTCAGCCTCCAGAACCACCGCCGGAAGACCTTGGAAATCGAAACCGTCGCCTCCTGATGGCCGGGAACCTGCGGGCCTTCCTCGCGGAGTTCGTCGGAACCTTCGGGTGGGTCTTCTTCGCCGCCGGCGCGGTCTGCGCCGACGCGGCCACGCACGGCGCGTTGGGCCCCGTCGGGGTCGCGCTGGCCACCGGCCTCGGGGTCGCGGCGGTCTTCGGGATGCTCGGCCGGGCTTCGATCGGGCTGTTCAACCCCGCGCTGACCCTCGCCTTGGCCGCCGCGCGCCGCATCGACTGGACCCGCGGGGCGCTGGCCTTCGTCTCGCAGCTCTTGGGCGCCGCCTGCGCGGGCCTGCTCTTGGCCCAGCTCTTCGGGCTGACGCTGCCGCCCTCCGAGGCCCCGCACCTGGGAACGCCCCTGCCCGTCGGCCTGGGGTTCCGGGCCGCGACGCTGCTCGAGGCCGTGCTCACCTTCTTCTTGGCCCTGGCCGCGATGGGCGGGGGGGGGCGCTCCGCCGCCGCGCGGGCCCTCGTCGTCGGCGCCGCCGCCGGCGCCGCGGCGCTCGTCGCGGGCCCACTGACCGGCGCCGCGCTCAACCCCGCGCGGGCCTTCGGCCCCGCGGTCGCCAGCGGGTTCTGGTCGCAGCACTACGTGTTCTGGTTCGGGCCCGCCGCCGGCGCCGCCGTCGCCGCCTTCCTCACCCGCTTTGTCTTCGACGACCGTCAGACCTAGGAGAGCGCCATGACCGAATTGAAAGCCGGGACCGCCGCCGAGTTCGCCGCCGGAGCCGAGCCCGTCGCCGTTTTCTCCGCCGAGGACTCCGGCCCCGCGGCCGCCTGGCTGGCCCCCAAGGCCCGCAAGGCGCTCGCCGAGGCCGCCAAGGAGGAAGGCTTCACCGGGAAGGCCGGCGAGACCGTCTCTGTGCGCATCCACGACGGCGCCGCCGAGCGGCGCTACCTGCTGGCCGGAGTCGGCAAGCGCCGGGACGCCGGCTCCGAGGCGCACCGCAAGGCCGCGGCCGCTTTGGTCAAAGCCTTCAAGGGCCGCTTCGAGACGTTCTGGCTCGCCGCCGGAACGCAAGCCCCCGCCGCCGCCGAAGGGGTCCTGCTCGCCTCCTACGCCTACACCGAGTACAAGAAGGCCGACTCCGAGCCCAAGCTCAAGACGGTCAAGTTCCTCACGAAGACCGCGGCCGAGGCCAAGAAGGCCGCCGCCGTCCTCGAGCGCGCGGCGTCCGTCTGCGAGGCGGTCTGCTTCACCCGCGACCTCGTGAACCGGTGCCCCTCCGACAAGTCCCCCGAAGCCGTGGCGGACATCGCCAAGGGCCTGGCCGGCGGCGACGTCAAGGTCGAGGTCGTCGACCGCAAGCAGGCCGAGAAGATGGGGATGAACCTCCTCGTCGCGGTCGGCCGCGGCGCGACCCGCGAGCCGCGGATGGTGCACCTCACCTACGCCCCGAAGGGCGCCAAAAAGAAGGTCGCGCTCGTCGGCAAGGGCGTCGTGTACGACTCGGGCGGGCTCTCGCTCAAGCCCCCGGCGTCGATGGAGACGATGAAGAACGACATGGCCGGGGCCGCGATGGTGCTCGGCATGTTCAAGGTCCTCTCCCGCCTCAAGGTCAAGGTCGAGGTGCACGGCTACTGCGCGCTCGCCTACAACATGCCGGGGCCCGACGCGTACAAGCCCGGCGACGTCGTCAAGTCGATGAACGGCAAGACCGTCGAGATCCTCAACACCGACGCCGAGGGCCGCCTGGTCCTGGCCGACG
The DNA here is from genome assembly GCA_004322435.1 of bacterium. GTDB lineage: Bacteria > Elusimicrobiota > Elusimicrobia > UBA1565 > UBA1565 > SCTT01. The sequence continues at coordinate 527 of SCTT01000070.1, read as the reverse complement.
CCCTGCACTGGGCCGTCCAGGAGAAGCCCTCCGCCATGCTCGACTTCGCGACCCTGACCGGCGCGCAGCTCGTGGCCCTCGGGAGCGGCTACACCGCCGCGATGACGAACGACCGCGGGCTCCTCTCCAAGTACCTGGCCGCCGCGAAGCGCCAGGACGAGAACGTCTGGGAGCTGCCGCTCCCGAAGGAGTACGAGGACATGGTCAAGGGGAAGTTCGGCGACCTCCTCAACATCGGCAAGGTGCGCGGCGAGGCCGGCACCATCGTCGGCGGCCTGTTCCTCAAGGAGTTCGTCGGCGACGTGCCGTGGGTGCACTTGGACATCGCCGGCCCGGCCTGGTCCGACTCCGGCCTCGCCTACTCCGCGCCCGGCGGCACCGGGGCGCTCGTGCGCGCCACGCTCGATTGGCTGGGCTCCCTGTGAGAAAGCGGCAGGAGTGCCGCCCGCCCGACGCCGCCGACTTGAAGGTGATGGAGGAGGCGGCGCGGCGGACGCTCCTGTCTTTGGGCGAGGACCCGGAGCGCC
>SCTT01000069.1 GCA_004322435.1 bacterium | reverse complement strand
GAAGGCCGTCGACGCCTTCTTCGACTTGAAGAACCAGCCGCGCTTCAAGAACTCGAAGGTGGTCAAGGCTTGGAAGTCCGAGTTCCTCTCCCACCCGGACCTGCGGGCCTTAAACGACCAATGGCGCAAGGAGCACGACCCGCTCAAGTTCATGATGGGGATGGTGCGCTCGCCCAACTTCCAGAAGATGGCGGCGACCTACCTGATCAAGCCGGACGTGCGGGACTTCGTGTCGGCGATGGCGGGCTCGAAGGCGGTGAAGGAGTCTGCGGGGACCTTCATGACCGACGAGTCGGTGAAGACCGCGGTCACGGCGTTCGGGCTGGTGGGGTCCGCCCCGAAGGACAGCTCGCAGCAGATGGAACGGCTCAAGGCCAACCCCGCGCTCCAGGGCGCGTTGTCGGGCGAGGCGCCGCCGCCCGTCCGTTAGACGGGGGCGGCGGGCGCTTACTTCGGAGCCTCGGCCGCGGCCTCGTCCTTCTTCTCGTCCTTCTTGTCGTCACAGCCCGTCAGGGCCGTCCCGACGACCAGCAGCGCGAGCACCGGCAGGATGAATCTCTTCATATCGGCAGTGTAGGCCTTCCCCCTCCTTTCGTCAAGGGCCCGCATCAGGGGGGGTTGACGGCCTCCTTTATAGGCACAATACTGGGAGTGCGTGGAGACAAAGACCGCGGTCATGGTCGTGATGCTGTGCGTCGGAGCCGCGGGCGCCGTCGTCGGGCTGCTCTCGGTGTTCAAGCCCCAGAGCGCGCGCGAGTCGGAGGCCGTCACCGCGCCGACCGCCGCGAGCTTCCCCCAGCGTAAGGCGGGCGGCGCCGACATGTCGGCCGAGAAGATGTCCGCCCCCGAGGAATGGGGCGGCAACGGCGGCGGAGGGAAAGGCGCCGGCGCCCAGCCCAACGGCTCGCTCAACTTCATCCGCAACGCCGACGGGATGTCCACCGGCTCCGAGCCCGGCAGCCAGGCGTCCGACGAAGCCGCCGCCGCGGCCGCCCGCGGGGACGCGAAGGGGCTCATGGCCGGCCTCCAGAAAGACGACGACGGCAAGGGCATGACCAAGAAGGCGACCCGCGCCCTCATGCAGAAGGTCGTGGACCTCGTCCACCAGGCCCAGCCGCGCTGGTACAACGAGTTCCTCTCCAACAAGGAGCTCAAGGGGATCGCCGACGGCTACGACAAGGGCCAGGACTTCGGCGCGTTCCTGAGCCAGCTCGCCAAGTCGAAGCCCTTCCGCTCGATGCTCAAGAAGCGCTCGAACACCTCCCAGATGCGCGGGCTGACCAAGCAGCTCTTGGGCAACGCCGAGGTCGGGCCGAAGCTCGAGGAGCTCTTCTTCGCCCACGCGAAGGACCCCGACGTCCTCGACTCCGTGCGCGAGTTCGGCCCGGGGGCCGGCCTGCCTTCCGAACTGCTGAGCTTCGCCGGGTTGGGCGCGAAGAAGACCGCGGCGGCCAAGCCCAAGCTCGGCGCCGGCAAGATGAAGCTCCAGCCCCGGGCCTTCGGCTCGAAAGGCGGCTTCTCCTCGCGCGACGAGGCCCCCGCCGGCGGCGAGGGCGGCGCCCCCGAAGGCGTCGACCCCGCGATGCTCCAGCAGTACCAAAAGTACCTCAAGAAGTAGCAACTCCAAATTAGGGACAGTCCCCTATTTGGAGTACCACCTCAACTCCAAATTGGGGACTGTCCCCTATTTGGAGTTACGGGTCGAGGACGTCGCCGAGGAACAGGGCGGCGCGGGTGGGCATCCAGGCCATGTGGAGGATCGCGGTGTAGTGGCCGCCGGGGACCCAGACCTGGCTCGCGCCGGGGAAGGCGGCGGCGAGCTTCCTCCCGTTCTCCGGCGGGACGACGCGGTCCGAGCGGGCGTTGACGAGGAAGACCGGGCGGGGAGGCAGCTCGCCGACGTGCTCGAGCGGGTCGAGCCCGCCCCAGGCCCGGGCCAGTTCCTCCCGCTTGACATCGAGCTTCGCGAGGAAGGGGCCCGTCATCTCGCTGCGGTAGACCAGGTCCGTGAAGTCCGCCCCGCCCAAACAGAACACCGCCGCCTTCGGGCGCGCGTCCCGGGAGAAGACGGCCGAGCCCACCATCGCCCCCAGGCTCACGCCGAGCACCGCGGTCCGCGAGCCGTCCACCTCCGGCTCCGTCTCGAGGACGTCGAGCGCCCGGCGTGCGTCGGCGACGGCCTGCTTGAAGTTCGCGGCGAGGCGCTTCGGCGTGCGCGCCAAGAACCCCGCCCCGCTCATCATGGACGGGTGCGGCCGCCGGCGGAACTGGGTGGGCATCTCGAGCCACATCGCCGCCAGCCCGCGCCGCGTCAGCTCCCGGGCGAAGCGCTCCTCGATCCACGCGTTGGGCGCGGCCATGATGGGCAGAAGGAGCACGACCGGCGGCCGCGCCTTCCCCTTCGGGACCACCAGCCGCGCGTAGACCGTGTCGTTGACCGGCCAGGGGCTCTTGTCCGGCGACGGGAACGAGAAGTCGTAGACGCGCTCGTGCAGGGTCTCCGCGACGGTCGTCCGGACGACCGCGTAGGGCGCCTCGGCCCCCGCCGCCGGGACCCCCAGGAAGGCGCACAGGGCCCCCAGGGCCGCGGTTTGACATCGGCCGGGGGATACGATAGGATTGGGCCAGGTCGTCACGACGCCTTTCGGTCAGGATAACACGCGGGCGCAACGGCGGCCAGGCTTATTCAGGGGGACTGAACAGCAATGGCTCACGTCATCAACGAGAAGTGCCTCGGCGAGGTCTACGCCGCCTGCGTCGACGTCTGTCCGGTGGACTGCATCCACCCCGGCGACTACAAGGGTGAGAAGTTCATGATCATCGACCCCGAGGTCTGCATCGACTGCGGCGTCTGCCTGCCCGAGTGCCCCATCGGCGCCATCGTCGGCTCCGTCGACGAGGACGCGGCGTACGCGAAGATCAACGCCGAGCTCACGCCCTCCTTCAAGGGCAACGCGAAGGTCACGCCCCGGCCGCCGAACGACCCTCCGCACAAGCCCACCAACAAGCTGGTGAAGTAAGGCTGTTCCGACCCCGGTGAGGCCGGGCGCAGCGCCGATGCGTCGGCGGGGCGCCCGGCCTCCTCACTATGCGATGGACCCGCGCCTCCCGCTCCTCCTCGTCCTCCTCCAGGCCCCGGCCTGGGCGGGCGGCTCGGTGACGTTCGTCCACCAGACCCCGCTCGACGTCGCCGAGGCGCGCGCCGAGGGCCTGACGCGCCTGCCCTTCGAGCGCGGCCTCTTCCAGGGCACCGGGTCGGTCGAGTCTCCCGTCGTCGAGGTGCCGGCCCTCTTCGACGACCTGGTCGGCTCCTGGAACGCGGACGTCCCGAAGGGCGCCTCGGTCGGCATGGACGCGCAGGTGCGCCAGGGCGGCAAGTGGTCGAAGTGGTACCGCCTCTCGAAGTTCTCGCCCGGCGCCTCCGAGAGCTTCGACAAGCAGGACGACGAGGCCGGGTTCGTCGACACCGACACCCTGCGCCTGAAAGCCAAGGCCGACGCGTTCCGCTGGCGCGTGAGCCTCGTCTCGGCCGGCGCCCGCGAGGCCCGTCTGACCCGCGTCGCGGTGACTTTGGCCGACCTCTCCGAGCCCGCCCCCGAACCCGAGCCGTTCTCCCCCGGCCCCTGGGTGCGCGAGCTCAAGCTCGCCCCCCGTTCGCAGCGCGAGGAGGACGCCAAGGTCCGCGGCGACATCTGCAGCCCCACCTCGCTGGCGATGGTCCTCGAGTACTGGGGGGTGACGAAGACGACCCCCGAGGTCTATGAGGCCGTCCTCGACCAGCGCGCCGGCATCTACGGCAACTGGCCGCTCAACGTCGCGGTGGCCGGCGCCTGGGGCCTGCCCGGCCAGGTCTCGCGCCTCCCCGGCTTCGGCGCCCTGCAGGACCTCGTCGCCGAGGGCCGGCCCGTCGTCGTCTCCATCTCCTTCGCCGAAGGCGAGCTCGACGGCGCGCCCATCAAGAAGACCAAGGGCCACCTCATCGTGGTCGTCGGGTTCGACGCCGCGGGCGACGTCGTCGTCCAGGACCCCGCCGCGCCCGACCGCCGCGGCACGCGGCGCGTCTACAAGCGCGCCCAGTTCGCGAAGGCCTGGCTCGGCAACAAGCGCGGCCTGGCCTACGTGCTCGGCCCGCGCCTGCCCTTCGAGGCCGCCGTGGGCGTGCCCTCCGCGGACATCCGCGCCAAGCCGCGCGCGGCCCAGCGCGTAGACCCGATGGACACCTCCCGCCTCACCCAGGTCCTCTACGGCGAGCGCGTGAAGGTCCTCGAGGCCAAAGGGGAATGGCTCCGCGTCGAGGTCCCCGGCCAGCCCCAGCCCGCCCCCGGCGGGGAGTGGCGCGGCTACCAGGGCTGGCTGCGCGCCGACCAGCTGCGCACGCCCTCCTCCCCCTTCGGCCCGACCCTCGTCGTGCGCGCCAAGCGCCTCGAGGTGCGCTGGCGGGACGCCGCCGGGCTCGAGGAGACCCTGACCTTGCCCATCGGCGCGCGCGTCGCGGCGCTGTCCTCCTCCGGGCACGTCGCGAAGGTCGCCCTGCTCGACGGCCGCGCCGCCGAGGCGCCCGCCGAGGCGCTGCGCCCCGAGACCCCCATCGCCGCCATCGACCGCCGCGAGATCCTCGAGGCCGCGGCGGTCTTCTTGGGCGACCGCTACGTCTGGGGCGGGCGCTCGAGCCTGCAGCCCAAGCCGGGCTGGGGCGTCGACTGCTCGGGGCTCGTCCACGTCGCCTACCGCGCCGCCGGCCTGACCGTCCCGCGCGACGCCGACGCCCAGTTCCTCCGCGCCACGCCCCGCCGCCGCTCCGAGCTCCAGCCCGGCGACCTGGTCTTTCTCACGGAGTCGGCGCGCTCCAAGCGCGTGGACCACGTGATGATCTACACCGGCGGCGACGGCCTGCTCGAGAGCCGCGAGTCGGCCGGCAAGGCCGTGCGCACGACCTTCTCCGAGCGCTTCGGGGCGCCGCTCGCCGAGCTCGAGGACGGCGCCATCGTCACCGACCTCACGAAGCGCCGGCCGCTGACGCGGCGCGTCCACTTCGGCAGCCTCCTCGA
>SCTT01000068.1 GCA_004322435.1 bacterium | reverse complement strand
CGCCGACGAGATCTACATGCGCCTCAGCCACGGCGAGCCCCTGCGCACCATCTGCCGCGACCCGCACCTGCCCAGCCGCAGCACCGTCCAGGCCTGGGCCCACCGCCACGCACACGTCGCCCGCCTCCTGGACCTCGGCCGCGACAACGCCGCCCGGACCCGCGCCGACGCCGTCTTCGAAGCCCTCGGCGGCTGGAACTACTTCCGCCCCTTCACCCCGGAAGAGTCCGCCGACCTCGCCCAACAGGCCAAGGCCCGCCGCCCCCGCCGCCCGCCACCCCTGGACGACGACCCCCCGACCCGCCGCCCCCCGCTCCCGCCCCACGTCCGCGCCAAGCTCAAGCCCGGCGGGAAGGGGACGTGACGCCTGGCTCGGCGGCGTTTCCCTCCCCTTTATGGGGAGGGTGGCGACCCCGGCGAAGGCCGGGGGCGACGGGTGGGGAAGTGTGGGGCAGGCTCACCGAGCCCAGTGATTGTCGAAGCGGCGGCCTAAGCCCCGCCTCGCACCTCGCGCCGAGGCAGCCCAGCGCACCCCCGAACCGAAAAGCGCCCACCGGGCGCACTCCCCCTTAAGTCCACGGCCAGCCACAAGCTCCGGCTCTCGGCCGGGTGAAGCCTGCCCTCGGGCCGACCTTCGGTCGGTCCCGGGGGACCGCCAGGCCGCGCCAGCGGCGAGCGCGCCCGCGCTCGTGTCGGCGGAGGCGGCCGAGAGCCGGAGCAACCCTCGACGCCCGGAATGCTTTGGCGATCTTCGGGCAGTGCAGTCGAAGGACGCCTTTGCGCCATTTGCGGAAGCGAGATGTGCTCCCGAAAGCGGACCTCCGAGCACGCTTCGAGGCATGCGGTCGCCATCGACTCACCCGGCGTTGTCGGGTTGGCGCATCGCACTCCTCTTTGAGTGGCCGCGACAGCAGCGCGCGCGGCGCGTCCAATTGGTCGCGAAGGAAGTCCATTTCGCCGCCGAGATGACACGCCGCTCAGGCTGGGCTCCGACGCGTGGCAGGTTCGGTTCACCACCAACCCGCATTCCGATCCGTGCCTATGCCGCCAGCGCCTTCGCGCGCTTCAGAGCAGGTAGTCGTGGAGGACTCGACCGTAGGGGAGCGTCATGTCGGTGACCAGGTGGAGGCCCCCCATCTGTTCCAGCACCGGCAAATCGGCGATCGGACAGTTCACGGAATCGACCAACTCAAGTCGCGCGCGGCCGGTCCAGGCGCCCTTCAGCACGATTTCGGCGAACGTGATGCCGACCAGTTGGGCGATAGCCGGCGAGCCGTCGATGTCGGGGATCAGCTTGAGCGTGACCTGTGTGCGCTTCAGCAGCGCCTCGATCTCGCCGAGGTCGCTGGGGTCGTTGTGCTTGTAGACCATCGTCCCGGTGGCGACGTGCTGCTTGGCGTAGGTCAGGACCCCGGTCAGCGTATCGCTCGCCGTCTCCAGCTTGGCGATGCCGAACTTCATCGGATAGCCCCAGATCTCGCGCCCGCCCGCCAGTGGCGGGCAGTTGTCGACGTACATCTGGACCAGGAAACTGCATTTCTCGCCGTTGAAGGTGCAGGGGATCGCCTGAAGCGCCGCCGAGTAGGCGCCAAATCCCTCGCCATCCGGCAGGTCCAGCCATTGCACGGAGACAATATCCCCGTCGGGCTGCAGCGGCTCGGGCAGCATCTGCCTGATCCGCGCCGGGTCGGTGCGGTACTGGATGATCAGGTACTGTCGATTGAAGAACTTGTACGGACCCGTCGGGTACGTCGGGCTCTGCAGCGGCATCGAGCTGAGCTTGAGCACATCTTGCTTGTTCACGCGCCCCTCCCCTACGCTGCAGCATCTTTGATGTAGTCGAACAGCACCCGGCCGTGGGGCAGGGTCAGGTCGCTGATGTAGTGCTTGCCGCCGACAGATCGGAAGAGC
>SCTT01000067.1 GCA_004322435.1 bacterium | reverse complement strand
TGTCCGCGAAGCTCATGCAGCGCGCCGGGATGATCCGCAAGCTCGCCTCGGGCATCTACGACTGGCTGCCCGTCGGGCTGCGGGTGCTGCGCAAGGTCGAGAAGATCGTCCGCGAGGAGATGGTCGCGGCGGGCGCGCAGGAAGTCTGGCTGCCCGTCATCCAGCCGAAATCCCTCTGGGTCGAGACCGGGCGTTGGGGCGTGTACGGCAAGGAGCTCTTGCGCCTCAAGGACCGCAAGGACTCGGAGTTCTGCTTCGCCCCGACGGCCGAGGAGGTCATCACCGACCTCGTTCGCCGCGAGGTGCGCTCGTGGCGGCAGCTGCCGCTGTGCCTGTACCAGATCGGCCTCAAGTTCCGCGACGAGATCCGGCCCCGCTTCGGCGTGATGCGCGCGCGCGAGTTCTTGATGAAGGACGCCTACTCCTTCCACGTCGACGACGCCGACGCCTCGGCCTACTACGAGGTGATGAAGCGCGCGTACACGAACGTGTTCCGCCGCTGCGGCCTCAAGTTCCGCGCGGTCGAAGCGCAGTCGGGCGCCATCGGCGGCTCGTTCTCGCACGAGTTCATGGTCCTGGCCGAGACCGGCGAGGAAACGGTCGTCTCGTGCACGAAGTGCGAGTTCGCGGCGAACATCGAGCGCGCCGAGTGCAAGGCGCCCGACGCCCCGGCCTCCTCGAATGGCTTATTGACCCTCGAAGAGGTGGCGACCCCCGGCAAGACCACCGTCGCCGACGTCGCGGCCGTGATGGGCGCCAAGCCCGACACCTTCCTCAAGACCCAGCTCTACATGCACACGTCGGGCCCCGTGATGGCGTTGGTGCGCGGCGACCATGAGTTAAACGAGGCCAAGCTCGGCGCGGCCCTGGGCGGCGGCGAGCTCAACCGCGCCAGCGAGGTCCAGTACACGGCCATCGCCGGCTGCCCGGTCGGCTTCGCCGGGCCGGTCGCCTTGCCGCGCTGGAAGACCCCCGACGGCAAGATGGTGGACGTGCGCATCGTCGCGGACCTGTCGCTCAAGGCCGTCGTCAACGGCGTGTCCGGCGCGAACAAGGCGGACGTCCACCTCAAGAACATCAACGTCGGCCGCGACTTCGCGCCGGCGTCCTGGGCGGACCTGCGCATGTCGAAGCCCGAAGACCCCTGCCCGCGCTGCGGGGGCGCCGTCGAGTTCAACAAGGGCATCGAGGTCGGCCACATCTTCAAGCTCGGCACCAAGTATTCGGAGAAGCTCAAGGCCGAGTACCTCGACAAGGACCAGAAGGCCATCCCGATGGTGATGGGCTGCTACGGCATCGGCGTCTCGCGCGTCGTCGCGGCCGCCATCGAGCAGGGCCACGACGCCGACGGCATCGTCTGGCCGGCCGCCATCGCCCCCTTCCAGGCGGTCGTGGTCGCGGTCGAGAACGACGACCCCGAGGTCCTGGCGGCCGCCGAGAAGCTCTACGGGGAGCTGAACGCTTTGGGCGTCGACACCTTGCTCGACGACAAGGCCGACCGGCCCGGCGTGCGCTTTAAGGACATCGACTTGGTAGGCATCCCTTTTCGCCTCGTCGTTTCGAAAAAG
>SCTT01000066.1 GCA_004322435.1 bacterium | reverse complement strand
TGGGGTTCAGCCTGGCCTTCGGCGACTCGCTCGGCGGGCTCGTCGGCGACCCGCGCACCTTCCTCATGTTCCGCGGCGTGGGCGGCGCGACCCATCCCGACCTCGCGCCCACCATCCCGCTGGCGCTGTTCGCGATGTTCCAGCTCAAGTTCGCCATCATCACCCCGGCCCTCATCACCGGCTCCTTCGCCGAGCGCGTGCGCTTCTCGAGCTACATCCTCTTCATCACGCTCTTCACGCTCTTCATCTACTGCCCGCTCGCGCACTGGACCTGGCACCCGCACGGCTTCCTGCGGGTCTGGGGCGTGCTCGATTTCGCGGGCGGCACCGTCGTCCACCTGTCGGCCGGCTTCGCCGCGCTGGCGGGCGCCCTGTTCTTGGGCCGGCGCAAGGTGCACGTGGCGGCGGCGCCGCACGTGCCCGCGAACATCCCGTTCGTGCTGCTCGGCACGGGCATGCTCTGGTTCGGCTGGTTCGGCTTCAACGCGGGCTCGGCCCTGGCCGCCAACGAGACGGCCGTGCTGGCGTTCTTGACGACGAACACCGCATCGGCGGCCGCGATGCTCTCCTGGGTGTTCTTCGACGCGGTCCGCGGGCGGCGCCCGTCCGCGCTGGGAGCGGCCATCGGCGCGGTGGTGGGCCTCGTGGCCATCACCCCCGCCGCCGGCTACGTCACGGTGGGCCACAGCGTCTTCATCGGATTTTTCTCGAGCCTGGTGAGCAACCTGGCCGTGCACTGGAAGTCCAAGTCCACGCTCGACGACACGCTCGACGTCTTCCCCTGCCACGGCGTGGGCGGCATCGTCGGCATGGTGATGACGGCGGTGTTCGCGGCCAACGGGGGGCTCGTGCACGGCGAGACGGCGCTCTTCCTCAGCCACCTGAAGGCCCTCGTCGTCGCCGGCGCCTTCACGTTCGGCGGCTCCTACATCCTCTACGCGCTCACCGACGCGGTCATCACGCTGCGCGTGCGGCCGGAGCAGGAAGAGGCGGGCTTGGACTTAAGCCAGCACGCCGAGAGCCTGACCTGACGCGCGGCCGCTAACCGAGCGAGAAGCGCAGCCACAGCCGGACGGCCGCGGCGACGACGGAGAGGATGCCCGCGGCCAGGACTACGGCCGCGACGACGACCTTCCGGCGGCAGGGCGGGCAGAACGGGTGGGCCAAGAACTCCATCGCCCACGCCCCCCCGTGGAAGAACCCGAAGGCGACCGCGAGCGTCCGGGCTAGGGCCGCGGGGGCGGGCAGCCCCTCGGCGTCCCCCAGCTCCCGCGCGCACAGGCCGCAGGCCCGTGGCACGCTAGAGCTCGGTGTACTTCTTGGCCAGGCCCTTGGACTTGCCGACCGGGTACTTGAGCGCGTTCTTCTTCATCTTCGCGTAGCCCGCGTCGACGAGGTCCACGCCGTAGCGGCCGGAGAGCCGCAAGAGATAGAGGAATACGTCGGCCAGCTCTTCCTCGAAGTGCTCCTTGGCGCGGCCCTTGAGCTTCCGGCTCTGGGCGGGGGTCAGCCACTGGAAGATCTCGGCGAGCTCCGAGGCCTCGACGGAGAGCGCCATCGCCAGGTTCTTGGGGGTATGGAACTGGTCCCAGTCGCGCTCGCGGGCGAACGCGTCCACGGCGGCGGCGAGCTGGGCGAGGCGGTCTCTCATGGTAAGAGGATTATAATGCTCCTGTGGCGCCCGCGGGCATGAAACGCTCCCATCTTTGGATCCCGGCCTGCTTCGCGCTGGTCGCCGGGCTCCTGGTCTTCATGGCCTTCGACCGCCGCGGCGCCCATTGGCTCCTCGTCTGGCCGGCGGCCAACTGCGCGGCCGTAGCGGCGGCCTACTTCCGTTCGGGTGGAGGAGTCTTCGGCAAGCGTGCCGACGGTTCCCGCTCGGAGGTCGTCGTCGCCTGGATGCTCCCGTTTCTGACGGTGCAATACCTGACCTGGCGCCTGCAGGTCCTCGTGAGCCCGGAAAACTGCTTCGACGAGGCGTCTCCCGGGGTCTTCGTCGGGCGCCGCCCGCTCCCCGGCGAGCACCCCGCGGGGCTCGACCTCGTCGTGGACGTCACCGCCGAGTTCGCGAAGCCCGCCTACCATCCGGCCGGGGTCGGGTACGCGGCCCTGCCCACGCTCGACGCTTACGTGCCGGAGCCCGCGCCCTACGCCGCTCTCCTGGCCCAGGCCGCCGCGGCGCGAGTGGTGCTGGTGCACTGCGCCAACGGCCACGGGCGTTCGGCGGCCTTCGCGGCGGCGCTGCTCGTGAAAAAGGGGCTGGCCAAGGACGTCGACGAGGGGCTGGCGCTCGTACGCAAGGCGCGGCCCGCTTGTCGTCTGAACCCCGCCCAGCGGGCGGCCGCTCAGTCGGTCAGCGCGTAGTCGACGCCGTTCTTGAGGAGGAAGTCGATGCTCTCTTCCTCGAAATCCTCGCCGACGACCTTCACGGCCCCGGCGGCCTCGGCCTTCGCGCGGGCCGACGAGAGCGCGCTCATGGCCTCGCTGTAGGAGTTCTGCGCCGCGTTCAGGGCGCTGCCGCTCTGCGCGAGATAGCCGAAGAGGGCGGTGATGCCGGAGATGCCCCGCGAGATCTTGGCCTTTCCCCGCGCGTCCCAGTACTCCTTGGCGGCCGTGCCCTTGGCGTTGAGCGGCTTGTAGTTGTAGCGGCTGCACACGCACGAGGGTTCGGGCTTCTCGGCCGGAGCCTCGGCCGGCGCGGCGGCCCGGGCGCGCACGACCTGCGCCGCGGCCGGGAGAGGGGACGCTAGAAGGAGGGCGACGAGGAGGTGTTCCATGCCCCCAGGGTAGCCGCCCCGGCCCCGCCCCGCAGGGGCCCACCGGCCCCTAAACGGGGGGCCGGTGGGCCTAGCCCTAGGAGGCCTCGGCCGGGACGACGGCCAGCTCTAGCCGGCGCCCGTCGCGGAGAACCCCGACGCGGGTGCGGCGCCCGACCGCCGCGGCGGTCAACGCGCGGTGCAGGTCGTCGACGCCGCGCACTTCCTCTCCGCCGTAGGAGGTGACGAGGTCCCCGGGTTCGAAGCCCGCGACGTCGGCCGGCGTCCCCGGCGCGACCTCCGTGACGAGCAGGGCGCGGTCCTGGTCCAACCCCATCCGCCGTGCGGCCAGGGGAGCGAGCCGCACATCCTGCCCGCCGAGTCCCAGGTACGCGCGGCGCACGCGCCCGTCGCGGATGAGCTCGCCGGCCACGAACTTCGCGGTGTTGACCGGAACCGCGAAGCAGATGCCCTGCGTGCCCGCGATGACCGCGGTATTGACCCCGACGACGCGCCCGCGCGAGTCCACCAGCGGCCCGCCCGAGTTGCCCGGGTTGAGCGCGGCGTCCGTTTGGATGACGCCGTCGATTTGCCGGCCCGACTCGGAGCGGAGCGAGCGCCCCAGCGCGCTCACCACCCCGGCCGTCACCGTGGTCTGAAACCCCAGCGGGCTCCCGATGGCGACCGCGAGCTGGCCCGGCCTCAAAGCCGCCGAGTCGCCGAGCGCCGCCGGCACCAGGCCGTCGGCGTGCACGCGCACGACGGCCAGGTCGGTGTGCGGGTCGTCGCCCACGAGCTCGCCGGGGAAGCGGCGCCCGTCGGCGAGCGACACCGTCACCGCGTCGGCCCCGTGCACCACGTGGCTGTTCGTCAGGATATAGCCGTTGGCGGTGAACACGAAGCCCGAGCCCAGCGCGCCTCCCCGCGCCCCGCGGCGGCGCACTTCGATGTGCACCACCGAGGGTGTCACCGTCTCGGCCGCCGAGGCGACCGCCTCCGAGTACGCGTCGAGCAGGGCGCCGTCCGCCGCCGTCTGGGTGCGTCCTTGGACGTCTTGAGCGTCGTTCATGGCCTCCTCCTCACAGGTGCACGACCACGTCTTCGCGCGCGAACCGGACCTTGGGCTGCTCGCCGTACGCGTCGTCGGGAGCCCGGCGGCCCGCGGCGGCGATGAAGAGCGCCGTGTAGCCTTTCTCGGGCAGACCGAGGAGGGCGTCGTACTTGGCCGGCTCGATACCCTCCATCGGCGTCGCGTCGACGCCCAGGGCCGCCGCGGCGGTCAAGAAGACCCCCAACGCGATGTAGGCTTGGCGCGCGGCCCAGGCGGCCACGTCCGCCGGCGGCCGGGAGACGGCCTTAAGAAGCATCCCGCGGAAGTCCGTGAGCGAGGCGAGCGGGACCTTGCGCGCCTGGGCGATGCTGGCCAGGTAGCGGTCGACGTCGGCGGCGCCCAGCTCCTTGCGGACCGCGAAGACCACGAGCTTGTCGGCGTCGACGACCTGACCCTGGCCCCACGAGGCGTCCTTGAGCCGCGTGCGCAGAGCGGGGTCGTCTACCACGAAGAAGCGCCAGGGCTGGAGCCCGTAGGAGGAGGGCGCCAGCACGAGCGCCTGCTCGAGCGCGTCCCACGTCGCGGCGGGGATGCGCCCGGCGGGATCGTATTTCTTGACGGCGCAGCGGGCCCGGAGGCTCTCGAGGAGCTCCTCGGGCTTGAGGACGGCGGTCAGGGCGGGGGCGGCGGTGATGGTCATGGTCTCTCCTTTAGGTAACTGATTCGATTACTCTTTAGTCCAAAAAAAGGGGGTCACTCCGTCAGCAGGTCCTTGACCGACACCTTGCGCAGGCGGTCCTGCGCGGCCTTCTCGGCTCCGGCGAACGCCTCGCCGAGCACCTTCTTCATCCGACAGCTCACCGCGCAGCGCGGGTTCTCGGGGTTGCGGTGGATGGCGAAGAGATGGTCCTCCCCGAGCGCCGCCGAGAGGTCCCAGAGGCTGACCTCGTCGGGACAGCGCTTGAGCTTGGAGCCGCCCGACTTGCCGCGCCCCGACTCCACGATGCCGGCCTTCGCGAGCGCCGCGAGGATGCGGCGGATGACGACCGGGTTCGTGTTGACGCTAGCCGCGATGGTTCCCGAAGGCAGGGACTCCCCTTCTCGGGAGGCGAGCACCGCGACGATGTGCGCGGCGACGGCGAGGCGGCTGTTGGCGGCCATAACTGTAACTATTATAGTGTCAAATAGAAGCCCTGTCAAGGGGGGTGAAATAAAGGGGGGGCGGCGCCCGTAGAAACGGGGGATGCGACTCCTGGCCTGCCTGCTCCTGCTGGCCTTGTCCGCGGACGCCAAGATGCGCCGCGTCCGCTGGCGCGGGCCGTTGCCGCATGCCCGGAGCGCCTCCCGCGTCCCGCCCGCGGCGGAGTGGCCGTCTTTGCCCGACCGCGACCGGGACGGGTTCCCGGACCGGGCGGAGCTGACGGACCCCATCGAGCGTGCCGGGTTTCGGACCCGGACTTGTGAGCAGGCGGGGCTGCAGGCGCAGGGCGGCGAGGCCCCGGACGGGGCCTCTTTGGCGACCTTCCTTTATAAGGACTCCCTGGCCCGCCGGGGACGGCTGTGGCGGGGAGACGCCTTCAGGACCGGACCCGAGGTCTTCTCGTCGTCGCCGACGGCCTCCGAGCTGCGCGATTGGAACATGAGCCCGGTGGAGGGGGGCTTGAGCGCCCTCGAGGACGGGGACGTGCTCTTCTTCAGCCGGCCCTGGGAGGGTCCCGACGTCGAGCCGGCGGTCTACTGCGGCGGGAGCCTGGTCTATCGGGGTTCCGCGCCTCGCCCCGGGCGGGTGCGCTCGGCCCCGCTCGCCTCCTGGCTCCAGCACCCCGACCCGCGCCGTCGTCCCCTGCCGACGAACCCCTATTTCCTCGGGGTCTACCGCTGGCGCGTCCTGGACTAGGCGCCCCGGTCGAGGACGGTGCCGGGCTTCTCGAGAGCCAATGTCCCCTGGCGGACGAAGTCCGGGATGCGCTGGACCTTGCTGGCCTTGTAGTCGAAGCAGGCCTGGACGGACTTGGCCTCCGCGATGAGACGCCCCGTGCCCTTCTCTTCGACGCGGTACTCCATCACGAAGCTCGAGCGCTTGAGCTCGGTGACGCGCACGCGGACGACGAGGTCCATATCCACCGTCGCGGGGTAC
>SCTT01000065.1 GCA_004322435.1 bacterium | reverse complement strand
GCACGCGCTGGATCTTCATCAAAGGGACGTCGCGCCGCGACCTCGTCACCCGCATCCGCCTCTACACCGCCCAGACCCTCTCGGCGCTGGCCGAGCGCGCCGGCTTCACGGTGGCCCGGGTCTTCGGCGAGATGGCCTACGTCCCCTACCGCGAGGCCGCTTCGCGCCGCATCGCCCTGCTCCTCCGCAAATGACCGGGAAACGGCCTCCGCCCGGCTTCACCCTCATCGAGCTGATGATCGTCGTCGCCATCATCGGGATCCTGGCCGCCGTGGCCATCCCGAAGTTCTCGGAGCTCATCCGGAAATCCAACGAGGGCGCCAACCGGGGCAACCTCGGGAGCATCCGTTCCGCCCTGAGCATCTATTACGGGGACATGGAAGGGAACTGGCCCACCGACGACCTCTCCTCCCTGACGGTGGGCGGGAAATACATCACGGCCATCCCGACGCACAAGGCGGTGGGCTTCCACCCCGCCAGCAACGGGGTCTGCGCCTCGCTCTACAACGCCGGGGGCTGCGGCATCGGGCTGGGAGCCCCCCCCTTGTACGACGCCCAGGTGAACAACAGGGCGTGGGTCTACTGGGACCGGGACCAGCTCCCGATGTCGGGGACGCCGCGGAACAAGGGCGACCTCTGGATCGGCTGCATCCACACCGACACCAAAGGGAGCGTCTGGACCTCCTACTGAGGGGATAAAACGCGAAGGGCTCCCTTGCGGGAGCCCTTCGACGTTTCCGAAAGCCGCCTTCAGTACAGCGCGGCGATCTCGACGAACCCGGCCGGCTGGTACACGGCCGTCGGCCCGTCGCCGACCTTCATGTAGGTGGGCTTGGAGACCTTCCCGATGCGGGAGAAGCCCCACTCGACGTAGTATTTCTTGCCGGGCTTCAGGGCCTCGGAGAAGTCCTTGGCGTAGGCGTTGAAGTCGATCGCGTACGCGTCGGCCGCGTCGAACTCGAGCTCCACTTCCTTGAGCGTCGGGTCGAACCAGCCCTCCACCTCGCGGCGCAGGGCGGCCTTGATCTTGACCTTCTCGCCCGCGTAGTAGGAAGCCCACTGGTCCTTGAACTCGACGGTCAGCGCCTTGTCCTTGGCCGTCGGGGCCCCGGCGGCGATGCCGTTGACGTCCGGGTCCATGGCCTTGCGCGCGCCGGCGTTGAGGACATAGTCGCCGCCGTTGCGGTTGGCCTTGTACTCGTGAGCGGTCCGGACGGAGTAGAGGTTCAGCCAGCTGCCCTCGAGGCAGACCTCGAAGGTCTCGCGCTCCCAGGGGAACAGCTTCTGGCGGTTGCGGACCTCGAGCTGCACGCGCTCGCGGTGCGTCCAGCGCGGCACCTCGCGGCAGAAGCGCCCGCCGCCGTGGCGCGGGTCGCCGGTCTGCGTGCACTCCTCGTCGTACTCCGTGGAGCGCAGCCAGACGGCCTCGGAGACCGTCGGCCCGTCCGGCGAGAACGTGAAGCGGGCGCAGTCGCGCTCCGCGCGGTACTTGAGGCCGGCCGCCTTGAGGTCCGTCTTGTCTTCCTTCGCGGCCTTCTTGGCCGAGGACAAGAACGCCTTGGCGTCCACGCCGTTGTCGAAACTGACTGCCGGCGCCGCGTGCGCCGCGGCGACGCTGACGGCGGCCACCACGGCCGCCATGAGGAACTTCGTCATCTCCACCCCTCCCGAAGGTCCCGGGCCGTCTAGGCCTCAAGACCTATGCAATAACTGGGTCAATTGTACCACGGGACGCCGGGAAACGGGCGCGCTATGCGGCTAGAATATGGCGTATGGACCGCAAGACCATCGAGCGCTACCTGCGCGAGACTCACGTGGTGCGCCCGCCCAAGCACCTGCTGTCCACCTTCGGGGCCACGCGCATCGAGTACCACCTGGTCAGCCCGCTGGAAGGGACCCCCTCGAAGACCCGCCTGCGCGAGGGGCTGGTCGTCTCCGAGCGCCCGAAGGTCCTGACCCCCGAGGCCCTGCGCGAGCGCTTCGAGGGGTTCGGCGACGAGGCCGCGGCCTTCCGGGACTACCTGGACGCGCGCTATGCGGACTTGCTGCGCGCGCTCGAGTACCGCTTCCGCAACGACGGCCTGCGCTCCACGGTGGTCGCCTCCCTCCCGGAAGAGACCTCCGCCCGCATCGTGGCCGACGTCGATTCCCGCGACGTGGCCCAAGCGGCCGTCATCACGACGCCCGACGCGGCCTGGTCGCTGGCTTTGATGAGCTTCACGCTGGAAGAGGCCAAGCGCTCCTTCCCCACGAACGTCCAAGACCTCGACCGGCGGGGGAAGTTCCAATGAAGGCCAAGGCCCTGGCGGCCGGCGCCGCCCTGCTGGTCGCCGGCGGCGGGTTCTTCCTTTATAAGAGGCGGCAGGCGGCCGCCGCTCCGCCGCCCCCCGTGAGCGCCGAACCGGAACCGGCGCCGTGCGGACCTCCGCCCCCCTCCACCCCTAAAGCCAAGCCCGCGGAGCCGGAGTGCGCGAAGAAGCCCGCCCCCGACCCGGTCACGGACCCGTTCGCCCCGGCCGCCCCTTCCGCCCCGCCCGACCCCTTCCAAAAATAGCGCGCTTCCCGAAGGTCCTAGGCCTTGACTAGGTCCTTTGGGCAATACTAGATTCGGGGTGCCGAGATGCATCCCCCTTATGGGAGGGTCGCCCCTCGGTACATGGTGGTGGAGGTGGTGATGAACATCCGCATCTCGAAGTTAGCCGCCCTGGCCCTGGTGGGGGCCTTCGCGGCGACGGCGCGGGCCGAGGCCCGGGCCGAGTTCGACAACGCGGGCGGTTCCGTCCGCGAGCTGGTGCTGGGAGCCCGTCAGTCGGCCAAAGACGACAAGACCGCCGCGCCCGAGGCCGTCCAGGTCTCCGCCTCGGCCAACGACCAGGTGGAACGCCGCATCGTCGTCTTTGACAAGTCCACGTCCCGGTCGCATCGCCTGAGCTCGGTCCGGAACCTGGGCGGCACGCCCACGGCCGACCTCTGGCTCATCAACGCGGTGGCGGTGATGTCCCCCAAGTCGGCCGTCCGCCCGATGGACGCCCGCCTCGCCGCCACGCAGGGCGTGCTCCGCGTGGAGAAGGACTACGTCCAGAACTGGCTGGTCGGCGCCCCGGCGGCGCAGCTGCCGCCGGCGCTCAAGGCCCTGCCTCCCGCGGCGCTCGACGCGCCCGCGCCGGAGCCGCAGGGACAGCAGACGCCCTGGGGCATCGACCGCGTCAACGCCAAGAAGGCCTGGGCCGTCACGCGCGGCGCCGGCGTCAAGGTGGCGGTCGTGGACACCGGCGTCGACTTCGACCACCCCGACCTCAAGGTGGCCGGCGGCTTCAACACCATCGACAACGCGAAGTCCTTCAAGGACGACAACGGCCACGGGTCGCACGTGGCCGGCACCATCGCGGCGCAGGACAACGACCAGGGCGTCGTCGGCATCGCGCCGGACGTGACGCTCTACGGCGTCAAGGTCCTCTCCGCCGAAGGCGGCGGGACGTTCGAGGACGTCATCGAGGGCATCCAGTGGGCCGTCGAGAACCGGATGGACATCGCGAACTTCTCGCTGGGCGCTTCTCAGGGCACCCCGGCGCTCCAGGACGCGGTGAAGGCGGCGGCGGCGGCCGGCACGGCCATCATCGCGGCCGCCGGCAACTCGGGGCGCGCGGTCGGCTACCCGGCCGCCTACCCGGAGACCATCGCGGTCGCGGCCTCGGACGCCTCGGACAAGGTGGCGTACTTCTCGAGCCGCGGCCCGGAGGTCGACATCATCGCCCCCGGCGTCAACGTCCAGTCGACCTACATGGGCGGCGGCTACGACAGCCTCTCCGGCACGTCGATGGCCACCCCGCACGTGGTCGGCCTGGCGGCGCTGGCGGTGGCGGCGAAGGGCGTCCACGGGCCGGAAGCCATCCGGGCCGAGCTGACGCGCGCCGCCCGCAAGTTCCCCAACGTGCCGGCCGAGCAGCAGGGCGCCGGCATGGTGGACGCCGGCGAGTTGGTGAAGCGCTAGGAAAGACTCCCCGGGGGCGCCCGCAGAGGGCGCCCCCGGGGTTCTTTTTTTGCTCTCAAGTCCGGAACGGAGCTGTTTACGCGCTTCGGGCGCGTGGGTTCGAGAGTCGCAAACGGCAGCGACTCTCGAACCTCCTTTCAATGAACGGCGATCAAGTGGGCGAATTTGAAATAAATTATTCTTCAAATCTCAGAAGTATTTACCGTCGAAATGGCGGTAAAATCTGTCGAGAATTTCGAGATGAATTTCCCCGATTCTGCCCACTCCGTTTGTGGAAGAGCCGGGCTGCAGGCCCACCGCCGTACATTGAGAGGAGGTTCGAGGATTCCGGCCGTTCGGAATCCTCGAACCCACGCGCCCGAAGCGCGTAAATTGCGCCGTTCACCGGCCGGTTGTTTTCCCACCGCTTCCCCTTTATCCTAAGATTCTCCCGATGCCCGCGACCCGCTCCGCCCGCTCGCTCATGGCCGCCCTCCTCGTGGTGGGCGGCACGGCCGCGCTGGCGCTCGCGGCGAAGCTGGCCGCCCCGGTCTGGACGCCGAACGCGCCCGACTTCCGCCGCAAGGGCCCCGCCGACGCCAAGGTCGTCATCGCCGAGTTCTCGGACTTCGAGTGCCCCGCCTGCGGCGCCGCGGCCCCGCACCTCAAGACCCTCGAGGAGCTCTATAAGGGCACGGTCGCCGTCGTCTTCAAGCACCGCGCCTGGGACTTCCACCCGCACGCCCTGACCGCCGCGACCGCCGCCGAGTGCGCCGGCCGCTCGGGGAAGTTCTGGGAGCTCCACGACGCCCTCTTCGCGAACCAGCCGACTTGGAGCGTGCTCGAGAGCACCGCCGCGGCCCGCGAGCTGATTTTGGGCTACGGCAAGGCCGCCGGGCTCGACCCCGCCGCCCTCGCCTCCTGCATGGCCGACCCCGCCGCCGCGGCCGCGGTGGCCGCCGACGTCAAGGAGGCCGAGGCCATCTGGGTGCGCTCGACGCCCACCTTCATCATCAACGGCAAGCGCTTCGTCGGCGCCAACCAGCTGCGGACGCTGGGGCTCAACCGCATCGAGAACGAGCTCAAAAAGTGACGAAAGACCATTCCGCCGTCGCCGCCCGGACCTTGGTGGGCCTGATCCTCCTGGCCTCCGGCGTCCACAAGCTCTTCGGGGCCCCCGAGGAGTTCGCGGCCGTCATCGAGAAGTACCAGATCATCGGCGGCGAAGGCGCCCTGCTGGCCGCCGCGCGGATGATGCCCCTGGCCGAGGTCCTGCTCGGTCTCGCGCTCCTCCTCGGCTGGCGCGTCCGCTGGGCCGCCGCCGGGGCCGCCTCGCTCTTCGGCCTCTTTTTGACCGCGCTCGCCTCCACGAAGCTCCGCGGCATCCCGCTCGAAGACTGCGGCTGCTTCGGCAAGGGCATCCACCTGGCCCCCCATTGGACCATGGCCCTGGACAGCCTCCTCATCGCCCTGTCATACTGGGGCTGGACCCGTCCGACGGCCGGCGCATGGCTGGACGCCTGGGTCGAGCGAGGGACTCCCTGATGGCGGACAAGAAGCTGGTGCTGGCCGTCGACGACGACGCCTCCGTCTGCGACCTCTACGAGGCGGGCCTCCCCGTGCTGGGCTACGACGTCATCTGCGCCTCGAGCGCCGGCAAGGCCCGTGAGATGCTCAAGAAGCACCGCCCCGACGTGATCCTCATGGACATCATGATGTCCGACCAGGACGGCATCAGCCTCACGCGCGACCTGCGCTCTGAAGACGCGACGGCGGACATCCCGGTCATCATCGTCAGCGGCCTGGCCGACGCCGCGACCTTAGACGACGCCCTGCGCTTCGGCGCCGCCGACTACCTCGTCAAGCCCGTCGACGTCTCCATCCTCAAGGCCAAGCTCGAGCGGGCGCTCCAGCTCAAGAAGAAGTAGACCCCGCCTCGTCCGGCTCCTCCAGCTGCAAGGTCACGTGCGTGAGGCCGAAGCGCTCCTCGAGGAGCGCGGCGGCCGACTTCCGAACGGACTGCGGGTCGGAACCGCGCGCGGCGACCAGATGGGCGCTCATCGACTCCTGGCCGGCCGATAAAGACCACAGGTGTAGGTCGTGGACCTCGAGGACCCCGGGCACCCCGGCGAGCGCCCCCCGGACCGCGTCGAGCTCCAGATGCGGCGGCGTACCCTCGAGGAGGATGTGGATGGCGTCCCGCACCAGGCGCCACGAGGCCAGGACGATGACGACGCAGACGAAGACGGTGGCCGCGGGGTCCGCCTCGGTCCGCCCGGTCTTCGCGATGACGAGCCCCGCGACGATGACGCAGATCGGAAGAGC
>SCTT01000064.1 GCA_004322435.1 bacterium | reverse complement strand
ATGGGGACGATGCTCGGCGGGCAGACCGCCGAGGCCCTGTGGACGTCGGTCGAGAACTTCGGCCTCTTGGCCGTGGGCCTCAACTGCGCCACCGGCCCCGACTTCATGACGGACCATCTGCGCACCCTCTCCGACGTCGCCCCGGTGCCGGTGCTCTGCTACCCGAACGCGGGCCTGCCCGACGAGCACGGCCTCTACAACGAGTCCCCCGACATGGTGGCCGCCAAGCTCGCGCGCTTCGCGGACCACGGCTGGCTCAACATCGCCGGCGGCTGCTGCGGCACGACGCCCGCGCACGTGCGCGCGATGGCCGCGGCCCTGGCCGCCAAGGCCCCGCGCGCGCCCTCGAGCCTCCGACGCTCGGCGGTGAGCGGCTTGGAGCCCTTGAGCATCGAAGACGACCGCCGCCCCGTCCTCGTCGGCGAGCGCACGAACGTCATCGGCTCCAAGAAGTTCCGCGACCTCGTGGCCTCGGGCGACCTCGAGACCGCCGCCGAGATCGGCCGCCGCCAGGCCCGCTCCGGCGCCCACATCATCGACGTCTGCCTCGCGAACCCCGACCGCGACGAGAAGGCCGACATGTGCGCCTTCCTCGACATCCTCACGAAGAAGGTGAAGGCGCCGCTCATGATCGACACGACCGACGCCGCCGTGCTCGAGGAGGCCTTGAAGCGCAGCCCCGGCAAGTGCGTCATCAACTCGGTCAACCTCGAAGACGGCGAGGAGCGCTTCGAGGCGGTCGTGCCGCTCGCGCGCCGCTACGGCGCGGCGCTCGTCGTGGGCACCATCGACGAGGACAAGCTCGCCGGCATGGGCGTCACCCGCGGGCGGAAGCTCGCCATCGCCGAGCGCAGCTACCGGCTCCTCACCGAGAAATACGGCGTCCCCCCCGAGGACATCGTCTTCGACCCGCTCGTGTTCCCCTGCGCCACCGGCGACAAGAACTACTACGGCTCGGCCGAGGAGACCATCGAGGGTGTGCGCCTCATCAAGCGCGCGTTCCCCAAGGCCAAGACCGTGCTCGGCGTCTCGAACGTGTCCTTCGGCCTGCCCGCCGCCGGCCGCGAGGTGATGAACTCGGTCTTCTTGCACCTGTGCGTCGAGGCCGGCCTCGACATGGCCATCGTCAACACCGAGAAGCTGGCCCGCTATGCGACGCTGCCCGAAGAGGAACGCGTGCTCGCCGAGAAGGTGCTCTTCTGGAAGGGCCCGGGCGACCCTGCGCTGCCGCCCGGCGCCGACCCGGTCGCCGACTTCGCCGCGTTCTTCCGCCACGCCCGCCCCGACGCGGCCGCCGCGGCCCGCGAGGCGCGCCTCAAGCTCCCCGTCGAGGAGCGCTTGGCCCGCGCCGTGGTCGAAGGCTCCAAGGAAGGGCTCGTCGGGGACTTGGAGGAGCTGCTCGGGCGCCTGGAGCCCTTGGCCGTCATCAACGGGCCGCTTATGAAGGGCATGGACGAGGTCGGCAAGCTCTTCGGCGACAACAAGATGATCGTCGCCGAGGTGCTGCAGTCCGCCGAGGTCATGAAGGCCGCGGTCGCCCACCTCGAGCCCAAGATGAGCCACGCCGACTCGGCCGCGCGCGGGAAGCTGATCCTCGCCACCGTCAAAGGCGACGTGCACGACATCGGCAAGAACCTGGTCCACATCATCTTGAAGAACAACGGCTACGAGGTGCACGACCTGGGCATCAAGGTCGCGCCCGAGGCCCTCATCGAAGCCGTCAAGCGGGTTCGCCCGGACCTCATCGGCCTCTCGGGGCTATTGGTCAAGTCCGCCCAGCAGATGGTGGCCACCGCCGACGACTTGAAGGCCGCCGGCGTCGACGCGCCCATCCTCGTCGGCGGCGCGGCGCTCTCGGCGCGCTTCACCGCCTCCCGCATCGCGCCCGCCTACGGCGGCCCGGTGCTCTACTCCAAGGACGCGATGATGGGCCTGGACCTCGCCAACCAGCTCCAGGACCCCGAGCGCCGCGCGACGCTCTTGACCTTGAACTCCGCCCGCCAGTCGGAGCTCGCCGCCGCCTCCAAGGCGGCCGCCGCCCCCGCGCCGGAGGCCGACGCCGCCCCGACGAGCCCGGCCTTGGCCTACGACCACCCCATCCCCTCGCCGCCCGATTTGAAGCGCCACGTGCTCGAAGACTTCGACCTGGAGCGCATCTTCTCCTACATCAACCCGGTCATGCTCTACGGCCGCCACCTGGGGCTTAAAGGCGACCTCAAGACCCTCCTCGAGAAGGGCGACCCCAAGGCCTTGGAGCTCCACGCGCGGGTCCAGGAGCTCCAGGACGAGGTGCTCGACAAGAAGCTCGTGCGCCCGCGCGCCGTCGCGCGCTTCTTCGCGGCCAACGGCGACGGCGACGACCTCGTGCTCTACGACTCCCCCCGCGAGCGCCGCGAGCTCGAGCGCTTCCGCTTCCCCCGCCAGAAGGGCGGCGCGCGCCTGTGCCTGGCCGACTTCGCCAAGCCCAGGGCCTCGGGCGAGGCCGACTACGTGGCGCTCTTCGTCGTCACCTGCGGCGAGGGGATCCGGGACCTCTCGACGCGCCTGCGCGAGGAGGGAGAATACCTCAAGTCGCACGCCCTACAGGCCCTGGCCATCGAGTGCGCCGAAGGCTTCGCCGAGCTGCTGCACGAGCGCATCCGCTCGATGTGGGGCATCCCCGACGCGCCGGGCCTCACGGTCAAGGAGAAGTTCCAGGGCCGCTACCGCGGCATCCGAGTGAGCCCCGGCTACCCCGCCTGCCCCGACTTGGAAGACCAGACGAAGCTCTTCCGCCTGCTCGACCCTTCGGCCATCGGCGTGAACCTCACCGAGGGCTTCATGATGGACCCCGAGGCGAGCGTGTCGGCCCTCGTGTTCCACCACCCGCAGGCCCGCTACTTCGCCGTCGGCCCCACGTCCGCCGAAGCCGCCGTGCGCGGCCTGGCGTGCTGACGCTGGCCTTCCTCCTCGCCTCCTCCGCCCTCGAACCGACGCGCGTCTCGACCTTCGCCGTCGTCCAAGGACCCACCCCCCAACAGCTCGTCGCCGAGATGGAGCAGCTGGCCGCCGCCCAGCGCGGCGAGCACCCGCTCGCCGCGCGCGAGCTCGACGGACGCCTGGCCACCTACGGGCCGCGCCTCAGGGCCCTCGGGACCCGGGCGGTGCCGCTCTTGTCCTGGTACCTCCGCCAGGACGAGCGCCCGCTCAAGGTGCGGCTCTACTCCGCCGCGGTGCTCGGCCTCATCGGCGACCCCGCGGCGCTCAAGCCCCTGCGGCTGACCGCCGAGGACGCCTCGGCCGACGAGGGCCTGCGGGCCGCCGCGGTGCAGGCGCTGGGCGGCCTGCGCCTGGCCCCGCACGAGCTGCGCCCGCTCCTCGACGCGCTGGCCCTCAAGGGGTCGGGCGCCGTCCGCCGCGAGGCCCTCGTGCAGCTTGCCGGCACCGGCACCGACGACCCGCGCGGGCTGCTCTCGGCCGCCAAATCCTACGGAGCCGCGCCCGAAGGGTCCGCGTCGGCCGCCGCGCAGGCCGCGGCCGACGCCATCGGGCGTTCGCCCTCCTCCGAAGCGGACGGCGTCCTCGTCGACTTCGTGCGCTTCCTGCGCCCCCGCACGCCGGCTCGCGAACGCGCGCTGGCCGCGCTCGCAAGACGACGCGCCGCAGGCCGCCCTTTCAAGCTGACCCGCGCCCAGCTCGACGTCCTGCGCGCGGCCCCCGCCGAAGAGCGCGGGCCCGCCGCCCTGACGGCGACGCGCCTGTTGGGGCTCTTAGGCGACCGGCGCGCCACGACGGACCTCGTCCACCTGCTAAAATCCGCCCCCGACGCCGCCGGGGCCGCCGAGGCCGCTTTGGCCCTGGCCGCTCTGGGCGACCCCGCCGGGCGGGCGCCGGTGGCGGCGCTGGCCGAAGGGCTCGCGGCCGACGCACGCTTTGGGGACGTTCCCGGGGGGCCGGACCCGAAGCCGCTGGCCGCCGCCGTCGAAGCCGCCGTGCGCGCCTTCGACGACCCCTCCGCCCTCAAGGCGCGGGCGCCCAAGGACTCCGCCCCCGAGCCCTTCGTCTTCGAGGGCTGGCCGGGGGTCGGCACGCCGCAGGCCCTGCAGAGCGGGGAAGCGGCGCTGGCCTTGCGCCTCGACCCCACCCGGGAGGCCCCCGTCGCCGCCCGGCTGCCGCGCGTCGGCGGCTCGCCCCTGAGGATGAGGGGGTCGATCGTGGTGTCGGTGAGAGCCGGCTGGGCGCGCGCGAAAAAGGGCCTGAAGCTCCCGGCGCGATCCTTCGGGCAAGCCGTCCGCCTGACGCGGGCGCAGGCCGAGGCGGCGCGGCCGGAAACCGAGCTTTCGTTGGCCGCCGGCGAGCGCGTCGAGACGCTTCTGCCCCGCGGAGCCGGACGGTGTCTCGTGCGTCGCGGGCTCGTCGTCTACGAGGCGCCCTGCCCCGAGCTCGACCGGGAGTCCTTCGACGTGCTGTCCGAGGCGGTATCGGAATGGTGGCTTGAGCTCGACCACGGGGAAGGGCGCGGCTGGGCCTTCGCCGACGACCCGGCGCTGACCATACTGCGGGACTAGCTAGCTCGATTTCAGGCGTCCCGGATTCCCATCAGGTAGACGAAGCGATGGTCCTTGATCGCATAGAGCGCCACGACACCGGCGACCTCGATGTGGTGCTTCGCCGCCAGTAAGTCATGGTACGCCTGGGACGTTCCCCGGAAAGGCTTGCCCAAAGGCAGCCGCAAAAACGACTTAACGACCTCGGGTTGCGGCGTTTCCCAGTATCTGACGTCTGAGCGCGCGCTGGGACGCGGGTCGGTCGCCAACGACTGGAGCGCGTCGATGACGACGCCGCGTCTCTCGCCGGGGAGATTCAGCAGGTACGTTTCGAACTCGTATTCGGTCTGACCGCCGTCGTCGGGGTACAGGACGACGAACATGTGCGATTCATTCCCGGCGCAGACGGTCCAGCGCCGGCCCCGCGGACGTCCCGCCTCCCTTGGCCATTGCCTTCACACCTCTCCCCACGGATTTCATCATGCGGTCGTCGGTGAGGTCTTTAACGAGCTCTAAGAGCGCCACCAAATCGCCGTAATCAACGACGGCTTTGAGCGGTTGGCCGTGGTCCGTGGCGACGACAGGTTCCTTCGAATGCATGATTCCCGAGAGGTTGTCCTTCAATTCGCGGATTCCCACATGCCTCGCCTTCAAGAGTTCGAGCGGCCCCATGGAACCTCCAATGTGGCCTTAAATGCGGCCACATTCTGATTATAGCCGCCGACCTCAAATCGTCAAGGGCACCTACCTATGTATACGTTTACCCCCCCGAAAAAGTTCCCCAAAAAACACCGCGGGCCGCCCGTTGGGGCGGCCCGCGGTACGTGGTGACCGGGCGTTCTAGCGCATCATCTGCATGCGCCCGACGTTCGGGCGCGGAATCAGCGCCTTGGAGATGGAGCTGACCCCCTCGCCGACGAAGAGCGACACGATGAGCACGAAGCTCGAGAGGATGACGCCCATCGCGACGTTGCCGCGCTCGAGCTCCTTGCCCGGCCGGGTGTCGCGGGTCCGCGCGAGCTTGCCGAACACGCGCAGGCTGAAGGAGAGCGTGAACACCACGATGACGAAGGCGAACACGAGGTTGCCGAGCGCATAGAGCGCCAGCGCGCCGCGGTTGGTCGCCTCGGCCAGGCCGCTCGAAAGGTAGAGGTGGATGGTGTCCGAGACCGGCACGAAGGCCTGGTGCATGATGTTGGCCGAGGCCAACAGCAGGGCCGCGACGAGGATGCCGACCGCCATGTTGCCCTTGATGATCTCCGCGTCCTCGTCGAAGTCGGTGTTGGCGTGGATGAGCGCCCGGTAGGTCGCGAACACGACGCCCACGGCCATCAGGACCGTGATGAGGAGCTCGCCGACCGAGACGCCGATCTTGAGGAAGTCCATGCGGGCCTATTCTACCACGGCCTCGAGGGCCACCGCGACCCCGAGGCCGCCGCCGACGCAGACCGCCGCGACGCCGCGGCTTAAAGAACGGCGGCGGAGCTCCAAGGCCAGGCCCAACAGGAGCCGCGCCCCGGAGCCCGCGAAGGGGTGCCCCAGCGCGATGGACCCGCCGTTGACGTTGACGCGGGCCAGGTCCAGGCCCAGCTCGCGGACGTCGAGGAGGAGCTGGGCCGCGAAGGTCTCGTTGACCTCCCACAAATCCACCTGCTTGGCCGTCCAGCCCGCCTTGGCCAGCGCCGCGCGCACCGCCGGCACCGAGGCCACCCCCATCCTCTCGGGCGGCACCGCGGCGTAGGCCGTCGCCGTCACCGTCGCCAGGGGCTTGAGCCCCCGCGCCGAGGCCCACCCCGCCTCGGCCAAGAGCACCGCCGAGCCGCCGTCGGCCAGAGCGTGGGTGTTGCGCGCGGTCACGAGGCCCAGCGGGAAGCCCGCCTTGGCCGAGGCCAGGTCGTCTTCGCAGAGCCCGTCGACGGGGAGGTCGTCGGCGAGGACCGGCCCGACGGGCACCACCTCGTCGGCCAGACGCGTACGCCCGGCGACGGCCCGCCGGTGGCTTTCGAGGGCCCAGGCGTCGAGGTCGGCGCGGGTCAGTCCCGCGCGGCGGGCCAGGGGCTCCACGGTGGCGGCGATGGGCTGCGAGCAGGAGAGGTCGGTGAAGGAGGGCGCGAAGACCTCTTTGGCGAGCCGGCTCGCGCAGTCGGCCCCGCCGGCCAGGACCGCCGAGGCCTCGCCGGTCTCGACGTCCTGGGCGGCCTCGACGACGGCGCTTAAGCCCCCGCCGCAGGCGAGGTTCAGGGTCAAGGCGAAGGTCTCGGGCGGAAGGCCGGCCTTCCAGGCGGCGTAGCGCGCGCCGTAGCAGGCGTGCGCGCCGTCCTGGTACATGTTGGCCCACACCACGCGCGGCACGGCCGCGGCCGGCAATCCCGAGCGCGCCAGCGCCCCGGCCAGGGCCGCCCCGCCGAGCTCGAAGGGGTCCGAGGCCGCCAGCGCGCCGCCCCGGCCGCCGTCGCCGCGGCGGCCGCGGGACCACGCGCAGAACGGGGTGCGCGCGCCGGCGAGGAGGACGGTTTTCATGGGTGCCGGACACTATAGGAAATTGGTACAGTCGGCCCGAACATGGAGCGCGTCGCCGTCTACCCGGGCAGCTTCGACCCCATCACCAACGGGCACCTGGACATCGCCCGCCGGGCGCGCCGCCTCTTCGACCGGGTCATCTTGACCGTGGCCGACAACAGCTCCAAGGCGCACACCTTCTCGACGGCCGAGCGCGTGCGCCTCGCGAAGGCCTGCGTCGCGGGGCTCTCGGGCGTCGAGGTGGACACCTTCGACGGCCTGCTCGTGGACTATCTGCGCCGCAAGGACTCCCGGGTCATCATCCGCGGCGTGCGCGCCGTCAGCGACATGGAGTACGAGTTCCAGATGGCCTCGATGAACCGGGCCGTCTTCCCCGAGGTCGAGACGGTCTTCCTGATGCCCGACGAGCGCTACACCTACCTGTCGAGCACGATGATCAAGGAGGTGGCCCGCCTCGGCGCCGCCGTCCCCGACTACCTGCCGGCGCCGGCCCTCGAGGCCCTGCGCCGCCGCTACGCCCGGAGGGCGAGACGATGACGAACACCCAAGCCACACGCAACCGCCGCGGCAAGCTCTTCATCGAGCCCGTCTTCCAGAAGCGCTTCTTGGCCCGCATGGCCGGCTGGACGACGGTCTCGACCTTGGTCACCGGCGGCATCCTCTATGTGCTGCTCGCGCAGTCCGACCAGCGCTCCGCCGGCGAGTTCTTCTACGTCGTCCAGGAGGCCGGCACGCACCCCGAGCTCCTCTCGCGCACCCAGATCGTGCTGCCGGCCCTGGGGCTGTCCCTGGCGGTCAACCTCGTCTTGACGCTCGTGTTCTCCCTCGTCTACTCGC
>SCTT01000576.1 GCA_004322435.1 bacterium | reverse complement strand
AGCGCGTTGACGATGAAGCCCCACTTCTTGAGCTCGAAGCCCTTGCCGGCCTTCGTCTCCAGGGGGAAGACCTTGTCGCCGCCCTGGACGTAGTTGCACTGGTTGGCGTTCTCGACGAGGAAGTCGGCCGAATGCGTCATGCCGTCGTACTCGGCCTCGACCTTGAGCCGGAGGGTCTTCTCGGCGGAGGCGGCCTCGGCCGGCGGGGGCGTGAACGCGGGCGTGTTGAGCTTGGCGTGGACGGACGCGGCCGGGCAGAGCAGGAGGGCGGCGAGGGTTAGTGTGTTCATGATACCGAGAGCATAGCAGAGCCGCGCCGCGCCCGTGTTTCGGCGAGGTTCGGCCAAGGTAAGGTCAGCAGGGGTCGCGGGCGTCCTTGAACATCACCGGCGCCGGGCGGCGCCGCCCGGAGACGAGGCCGCGCGCGGCCTCGAGCTCGTCGGGCGTCAGGCGCGGCGCCACCTGGGAGAGCGGTTCGGCCGCGTCGGCGTGCCCCGCCTCCTCGGCGAGGAACAGCCAGACGTAGGCCTCGACGGCGCTCGCCGGGACCCCGCGGCCGTGCTGGAAGGCCAGGCCCACCGCGTACTGCGCGTCGGGATAGCCCTGCTCGGCGGCCTTGCGCAGCCACACGAAGGACTCGGGCAGGCCGCCGCCCCGAATCTGGCCGCGGCCGTACATGCGCCCGATGCGGAACTGCGCCATCGGGAGGTCCTGGGACGCCGCGAGCCGGTACCACTCGAGGGCCCGCGCGAGGTCCCGGGGCGCGCCGTCGCCCTCCTCGGCCATCACACCGAGCAGGAACTGGGCGTGGGCCTGGCCGGCGTCGGCCCCGGCCTTGAGCCAGCGGCGCGCCTTCGCGCCGTCCTTCTTGACGCCGAGGCCCTTCCACAGGCAGAACCCCGTCAGCGCCTGGCCGCGCGCGAGACCCGAGCGCGCGGAGCGCTCGTACCAGCGGAAGGCGGCCTTCGGGTCGGCGCGGCGGTCGACGCCCTCGTCGTAGACGACGCCGCGCTGGAACTGGGCGGCCGGATGGCCGGCGTCGGCGGCGCGCTCGAGGAAACTGTGCCCGAGCGCGCGCTCCTCGGGCTTCGTGCCCCATTCGAGGAGGCGGCAGCCCAGCTTCGCCGTGGCGCCCAGGTGCCCCTGCTGGGCGGCCTTGACGAACCAGTCGTTGGCCGCCGTCTGGTCCGTTTTGACGCCGGCGCCCTGGGCATAGCGCTGTGCGAGCTGGTACTGCGCCTCGGAGTCGCCCCCCGCCGCGCCGGCCAAGAGCGCCTCGAGGCTCGGGGGCTCCGCCGCGGGCGCCGCGGCGGCTAAAAGGAAGGCAAGGGCGAGCCGCATGCCGGCCATTATACCGCCGCCGGAATAATCCCGCCGTCCCGCCCGTATCATCCGGGTGAGGCGCTTCCTGGCCCTGGGCCTGGCGCTGGCGACGGCGGCGTTGGCCGCGGCCTGCGCCGTCCGCTGGCGCGACGGCCGCCTGCTGGCCGCGCTCGCCCGCGTGGCGCAGGACACGCCCGTCCCGCTGCCGGCGCAGCGCGCGGACGAATTCCGCGCCCGGGCCGTGGCCGGCGCCCGCGCGATGACCTGGCTCCCCTACGACCCCTTCATGGGCACGCACGGCGACCCGCTGGGCCCCTGGGGATTTGTCGTCTGCATCGACGTCCCGCTGCGCGCCTACCGTGCCGCCGGCGTCCCCCTCGCCTCCTTATTAAAGGAGAGCGCCGCGGCCCATCCCGGCTGGTTCAAGCTCGGCCCGGACAACGCCCCGGGCAACCGCTTCTTCTACCGCCGCGTGCGCAACTACAACGACCTGTTCCGGAACCATCCCGCGCTCGAGGCCTCGCCGACGCCGCACCCGGGCGACCTGGCCTTCTTCGGGCGCTGGCACATCGCGCTCGTCACCGAGGCGGCCCCGGACGGGACCTGGCGCGCGGTGGAGGCGACGCCGCGGGTGTGGGGCGTCAAGGAGAGCGGCAGCGGCTATCTGGTGAGCCAGTGGGGCGAGCCCGAGTTCTTCGGGCGCGTCCGCGCGGCCGGCCAAGTATTATCATCTCCGCATGAGAGCGCCCCCCCTCCTCCTGGCCGCCGCGGCCGCCGCCCTCGCGGCCTGCGCGCCTCCGGCCGCCGTCCTCAAGGACGGCTCGCGCGTGACGCCTAAGGCGCCCCTGACCGAGGACGCCCCGCGGCTCCCGCTGACCGCCTGCGTGACGCTCGCGGCCGGGACGCGGACCTGGGTCGACGGCCACTGCCGGGCCATGGCAAACCGCATCATGTCCTCGGCCGTCGAGCGCGTCCATGACGACGACTCCCATCCCTGCCACGTGCGCGCCTCCTACCACTGCCACAAGATGCGCATGGACGTCTTCGCGGCCGACGGCGACGAGCTGCTCTTCACCGTCGTCAAAGGCAACGAGATGTCGGGCATGACGAAGGGCGGGGCGGTGGTCTACGAGCTGCTCAAGCCCCGAGTCGGCTCCCTGAAGCTGGTCGGAGGAGCAGCCGCCCCTGCCGCCGCGCCCGAAGCCCCGCGCCCCCCCCGCCCCTCGTCTTCGGTCGACGTCCCGCGCTACAGCTCCCCCGAGCGGCCCGACGACCTGGCCGTCGTCATCGGCGTCGAAGACTACTCCGACCTGCCGAGGGCCGCCTTCGCGGCGCGGGACGCCGAGGCCTTCGCCGCCCACGCCCGCGCGCTGGGCGTCCCCGCGCGCAACGTCGTCTTGCTCACGGGCCCCAAGGCCGGGCGCGCCGCGCTCGAGAAGTACGTCGAGCAGTGGCTGCCGCGCCTGGTCCGCCCGGGCAGCCGCGTCTACTTCTTCTTCTCGGGGCACGGCGCCCCTGACTTAAAGACGGGCCAAGCCTACCTCGTGCCGTGGGACGGGGACCCCGCGTTCCTCGAGACGACCGCCTATCCCTTAAAGCGCCTCTACGCCTCGCTCGGCCGCCTCGGCGCCAAGGAGGTCCTGGTCGCGATGGACGCCTGCTTCTCGGGGGCCGGCGGCCGCTCCGTCCTTCCCAAGGGCGCGCGCCCGCTCGTGACGAGCGTCGAGGCCCCGCTCCCGGCGGCGAACGTCACCGCGCTGACGGCCAGCGGCCCCGACGAAATCTCCGGGACCGTCGAAGAGCGCGCTCACGGCGCGTTCACCTACTTCCTGCTCGAGGGGCTCAACGGCGCCGCCAAAGACCGGACCGCGGCCGGGCTGCTGCGCTACGCGGCCCCCCGGGTCCAAGAAGAGGCCCGGCGCGCCAACCGCGACCAGACCCCGCGGCTCGTCGGCGACGGCGGGCTGGTCCTCTACTAGGCCCGGACGCCGGGGACCCCCCGGAGGGCCCCCTCCGCTTTGGGCCCTTGGCCCCTCCCCGCCCAGCGGGGACCCGCCTACCCTGAGGCCATGAAGGCGCTCCTCATGCTCCTCGCCCTAAGCCTCCCCGCCGCGGCCGAGCCGCTCTCGAAGCGCCCCGCCCCCGAGCTCTTCGCCGCGCTTCGCGCCGGCTTCCTCAAGGCGGCCGGCGAGCTCGACGGCCTGGAAGAGAACAAGGCCTGGCTGGCCAAGCTCCCGATGCGCTTGGAAGGCCTCGGGGCGACCACGGCCGCCTTCTACTCCCCCCCTTCAAAGACGGAGCCGCTGGGCTCCATCAACTTAAACGAGGAGCGCCTGCGGCTGGCCCTGCGCTCGCTCGAGGCGACCGGCTTCGCGCCCGAGCAGGCCCTGCCCGCCGTCGTCTGGTCGGTGCTGCCGACCGTCATGCACGAGACCCAGCACGCCATCCAGCTCCACGAGCTCGCCCGCCGCGGCGGCGTCGAGGCCCACTTCGTCGAGATGGAGACCGACGGCAAGGCGGTGGGCGTCGTCACCTACCTGCAAATACTCGAGAAGCACCCCGAGGCCGCGCGCCTGTTCATGTTCGGCAAGTCCGACAACAACGACGAGCTGGCCGTCTGGCGCACCGGGCTGCCGGCGTTCCGCGCCGAGACTCTCGAGCTCTACCGCGCCAAGGACCCCCTGATCCCCACCCTCGAGACCGGGGAGGACTACTTCAAGCGGACCGCCGAGACCCTCGAGGCGAGCCTGGCCGAGATCGACGGCGAGCTCAAGACCGCGCACCCCGACGACCGCGCGGCACTGCAGTCCATCCGCCGCGGCTATGCCGAGCAGCTGGCCGTCTTCCGCGACCCTCAGGTCGTCGCCGCGACGCTCGGCTACTTCCGCGAGCGTCACCAGGCCGCCGACGCGATGTGGGCGCGCTGGTCGGGCGCCGACCCCAAAAGCCGCCTCGCCGCCGCCCCGGGCCTGCCGGCCAAGGAGCGCGCCGAGCTGCACCTGCGCGTCGCGCGCCAGCTTTCGACGCTCAGCCCCACGCTCTACGCCGACGACATCGAGGCGAACCTGACCGCAGCGCGCGGCGCGGCCGTCCAAGCCCGCGACGGGCGGCTCGTGCAGCGCGCGGGCCGGGAGCTCGCCGGCGTGCAGGGCCGTCGGCTCGACTACGCGCTGGACGTCGTGCGCGGGCGCGCCGCCGTCACCGACGACGCCGCCACGCGCGCCAAGATCATGGCCGTGCAGGACGAACACCTCAAGACCCGCCTCTGGCCCCAGCACTACCGGGTGTTCAAGGAAGAGGCGGCCCGCGCCGCCGCCGGTCGCTGACCCTTCCGAACAAGACGAATCACCGACGACGGGCTTATCGGCGCCGGCGTTTCTTGGGGCGCCCGGCCCCCCCGCCGGCGGACGCGGCCTCGTCCCGGCGACGCGCCTGGGCCTCCCCGGACGCCGCCGCCCAATAGAACATGCCGCTGAAAAACAACGTCGCCCCGAGCCAAAGGGCCGCCTTGACCTTAGAAGGCGAGGCGCCGGCGAACCAGAGCACGACAGAGGCCCCGCCCGCCAGCATCCCGATGACGACCATGTTGACGATGAACCCGGCGGGCTGGAAACCGCGCCGGTCGTAAAGGACGTCGGGGACCTTCACGGAACGACTCGATGAGCCGTCATGCCCTAGATTCTTAAGCCGAAACCCGGTCCCTGGCAAGGCCCCCTACGGCGGGAGGATGACGACGTCCACGGTCGTCGTGGCGGGGACGCCCCGGCGCAGCTGGGCGTGGATGCGGCTGCGGGCCAGGCCGCGGTCGGCGAGGCCCTGCTCGACCTCCTCGAGGCGCGCCAAGGACAGGGCCGTGACGTCGGGCTCCCCGGTCGGCGCGGCGGCGCTCAGCTGCAGGTCGTCCAACGGGTAGTAGTGCATCGTGTCGGCGATGCGGTCCAGGAGGGCGCGGCCCTCGTCGGTGAGCTCCGCCTTCCCCGGCAGGAAGTGCACTTGATACAGGACCGTGCCCTCGGATTCGACCGGCGCCGCGACGGGCGCGGGCAGGGCCTTCGGCGTCTCGCGCGCGACCGCGGCGGGAACGTCCCACAGCGCCGGCCCGTAGGCGTGCGCGCCTTCGCCGAGCGCGGCCAAGGCGAGGGCGAGGCCCGCGCCCTCGGCGAAGCGCATCGTGCGGCGCGGCTGGGGGGCCGGCCGCGCCAGGTCCCCGCGCTTCCAAGCCAGCAGCACGGCCGCCGCCGGGGCGAGGACGGGGACGGGCAGGAGGGCGGTCAAGGCGTCCGTCAGGCGGCCCGTCATGGTGAGGGCGTAGAGCGCCGCCCCGAAGGCGGCGGCGCAGTGGGAGAGGACGACGGCGTCGAAGAGCCCCGAGTCCAGGCCGACGACCTCCCCCGCGCCGCCCAAGGCGACGAGGAGCAGGCCGACGGCGCGCTGGGCCTTGAGCATCTCGCCGTCAGTCTAACAGGCCGCCGATGCCGGCCTGTTTCGCGAAGGTATGGGAAAGGTAAAGGCCCCCTACTCCCGCGCCTTCGCCGACATGTCGAGCTGGAGCTCCTTGGCCGCCTTGACCCCCAAGAGCTCCATGAACTGGCTGACCCCGTTGCCGCCCGAGGCCCCCGCCTGCCCCATCACGATGCCGGGCACGACGGGGTTCTTCGAGTTGGCGAAGGCCTCCGCCCACTTCTCCTGGGCGAACTTCCAGGCCTCGAGCTTCTTGTCCAAGGCGCCGTCGGCCACCATGATCTTGCGGCGGTACTCGCCTTCGCCCTCGCCCTTGGCGATGTTCGCGAGCTTGTTCTGCTCCTCGGAGGCGCGGTTGAGCTTGGCGACCTCGAGGCGCTGCTCGGCCTCGGTGACCGCCTGCTGCTTCTTGACCTCCTGCTCGTACTTGGCGACCGCGACGTTCTTGCGGCCGACCTCCTCGGCCGTGAGGCGGTCCTGGATGGCGCGCTCGGCGTTGGCCTTGGCGGAGACCACCTGCATGAGGGCCTGCTGCTTGGACTGGATCTGGCCCGCGACGGTCGCCTCGTAGTCGATGTCCTTGATGACGAACTGCCCGACCTTGATGCCGTACTTGGCGAGCACGGACTCCTTGCGCTCGGGGATGCCCTTGTCGTCGCGCTGGATGCGCACGACCTGCTTGGTGACCTGCTCGCCGGTCTTGGCGTCCTTGACCGTCACCGACTCGGCCTCGGTCAGGTAGACCCCGTTTAGGAGCTGGTCGTAGGCGAGCTGCGAGAACTCGGCGCGCTTGGTGGTGTAGCTCTCCTCGGCCGTCATCAAGGACGCCGTGAGGATGGTGGCCTCGGCGACGACCTGCTTGACCGTGTCCTTGATGAGCGCGTCGTAGCTGCGGAAGTGCTTGTGGATGTCCACCAGCGTCTCCGCGCTCGAAGGCAGGTCCACGCGGACGTTGCCCGTCACCTTGGCCGTGGCGCCGTCGTTGAAGCGGACCTCGATGGATTCGTCGGCGGCGTTCTTCCCCTCCCCCTCGTGCTTGGAGAAGTAGATGATGTCCGAGGCCTTGTACGTATAGACGTCGCCGAAGCCCTGGAAGAACATCCCGGGGTTCGTGTAGGCGGTCACGGTGCCGACGACGGGCTTCTGAAGGATCTTCGTGTACCCGGCGTCGTTGGTCTCGACGAGCGCCGGCGCCAGCACCGCCAGCGCCAGCCCGACGAGCACGAACAGGAACATCGACAGCGACCGCGGGTTGAATATCTTCGCCAGCGCCGATTGGCGGAGCTCCTCGGCGACCTCGTTGATTCTGGCCATGATGATGGTCCCTCCTTCTCCTTAAGGCTTCTCGTGCGTCCCGGGTCGGCCGCTTTGGTCCGGCGACGACGCGTCCGGGATGGCGACCGACCTCTTGCGGAACCAGAAGATCGCGGCCAGGAAGGCGTACAGGACCAGGCCCGCGAGCAGGACGTCGATGACGAGTTGGAACATGGGTCCGCCTCCTGTCGGTACGGCTACGCTCCGAGATTAACACGGAAGCCGCGGCCGCGCCACTGACGTCTTGTTGAACGATTTCTGAACGGCGCGCCCCTGGACACCCGGCGCCCGGCGCGCCATACTTCCCCCATGCTCCTCCTGGCCGCCCTGCTCGCCCTCGGGGGCCCGGCTTCCGCCATCGGCAAGCGCCCCGCGGACGCCCCCGCCCCCCTCGACTGCCGCCCGCTGGCGACGGCCGGCTGCTGGTTCGTCCCAAAGCTCGCGCCCGGCGGGGAGCCCGCTCTGCTCGTCTACTTCCGCGGCTTCTGGCGCGGGCACGGCGACGGCCGCGTGCCGCCGGGCGAGCGCGAGGCTTCCGCGCGGCAGGCGCTCGACTTCTACGGGCTCGAGGCCGCGGCGTCCGGCGCCGGGGCGGTCCTCCTCGTCACCGGTTCGAGCGACGCGGAGGTCACCGAGAACGAGGTGACGGCCGTCGAGCGGGAGCTGGGCGTCTCCTTTAAGAAGCTCTACCTCGCGGCCCACAGCGGCGGCTACAACGGGCTCCTCAAGAGCCTGCCCAACCTGCGCCAGCCGAGCCGCATCGTGATGCTCGACGACTTCTACTTCACCGAAGCGGCGAGCGCCAAGCTGGTGGCCGAGCGCGTGGACGCCGGCGCCGAATGCTCGGGCTTCTACACGGCCCACAACGAGGACCGCTGGCGCCGCGGCTTCAAGGAGCGCGTGCGCTGCGCGGTGGAGAAGCGCGACGACCTGGGCCACGAGGGCGGGGTCAACGCCTGCCTGGGACCCCTGCTGCAGGGCGGGACTTGCCCCTGATCACGCGGGCCCTCGCCCTTGGAGCGACGCTCCTGGCGGCGACGACGGCCCTCGCCGAGCCGTCGGTGCTCGCCGAGAGGCGTGCGGTCCTGCGCCAAGCACTCTCCGTGGAAGCCGCAGACACGCGCCGCAAAGTCGTGGACGTAGACGACCTGGCGCTCGACCCCCGGTCCTACCGCGATGCGGAGGTCTCCGTCCTCGGCATCCCCGCGAACCTCTCAGACGACGACGCCTTTCTCTTGGGCGACGGCTTCGGCGTAGGCGCCCAAATTGCGGCCACCGCGGCGGGCCTCCCCGCGGCCCGCAGGGCGGAGCTCCGAAGCCTCCTCGCCCGACCGCGCATCCTCCTCGTCCGCGGCACGATGAGAGAGGGTCCGCCCGCGCCGAGGTTCAAGGGACTTCCGAGCCGCCTCGAAGCCTCCGACTTCCTCGACCTGGGGGAGGCCCAACCGCACGTCGCGCTGACGGTCTCGGACCTCCTCCGCGGCAAGCCCGCCGCGGCCCGCGACCCCGCCGCCGCCATCGCCGCGCTCAAGGCGGACCCCGCCTTCCGGTTCTCGACGGTCGAAGACCTGCCGCGGCTTTCGGGCCAAGCCGTCGGGTTCCTAGGCTTCCCGTTCAACGCCTTGGCCGACGGGTCCGGCAGCCGCTTCCAGGTCTCGGGTCGTTGGGCCTCGGGAGAGAACGTCACGGTCTCGATGGACGCGCTCCCTCTCGCGCGCAAGAAGGAGCTGCTGCGCGTCATGTTCCCGCCGCACCTCGTCGCCCTCAAGGGACGTGTGACCGGGAGCCCAGCCGGCGCCGTGCGCCTCGAAGCCGCTGATTTCACCGACCTCGGGGAGGTCCCCGGGGGGCAGTCGCTCGCCGAGGCCGTCGCGGCGGTCTCGAAGCCCCATCCGGAAGCCCCCCTCGTGGGCCCGCTCCTCAAAGACGACCCGGACCTCCCCGAAGGCTGCGGCTGCAGCTGCGCCTTCACCGCCGGGGAGGACTATTTGGTCTCCAACGGGGACTTGAGCGGGGCGTGGTTCAACGTCGCGGGCCGGAACGTGCGTCTCGAGCCCGTCCGGTCGGCCGGCCTGTTCAAGAGGGAGGCCGGCGCGAAGCTCTTGAGGGTGTACGAGCACGCGGGCGTGACCCTGCGCCTCGACGCCGTCGTCACGGAGGTCCTCAAGGACGTCCCCGGTGAGGAGTCCTGGGACGGCTCAATCCTGTCGGCCGTCCTCGAGGCCAAGAAGGGCGCGCAGGTCCAGAAGCTCTCGTTTGCGAAGGCGCACTGCGGCTGCGGGTGCTGACACCGGCCCCGCCGTGGTAGCCTTCAACCCCCTGGTCTTCCCCACGCTCCTCGCCGCAGGCGCGCTCTACGCCGCCGGTTACCGCCTGGCCGAGGAGAGGCCGGCCCTCCGCAACCGCCTGCTCGCCGCCTCCGCCGTGCTCTGCCTGCCGGGGCTCTTCTTCCTCCTCTATTATCTGCACCTCGTCCGTGAGCCGGCCTGGTACGTCGAGTTCCGGAGCCTGCCCGGCGTCGAGACGGCCTCCGCCCTCTGGGGCCTCCCGTTCGGGCTGCTCGCGCGGGAGAAGCCCTTCGCGGGGACGTGGCAGAAGCTCCGCCTCTCGCTCCTGTTGGTGTTCGTCCCGTTCGCGAAGCCCGTCCTGCTCCCGCTGGGCGGCGCCGTTTTCAACGACGCATGGGAGGACGGCGTCTGCCTCCAGTCCACGATGGCGACGTGCGGACCCTGCTCGCTGGCGACGGTCCTGACGTCCTTGGGCCTGCCCGCCACGGAGCGCGACGTCGCGCGCGCGGCGTTCAGCGCCATGACGGGGACCGAGAGCTGGTATCTGCTGCGCACCGCGCGCCGGCGGGGCCTTAAGGCCCGCGTGCGCGCCTCGGCGGCCTTGTCCGACGTCTCCGCTCCCGCCATCCTAGGGGTGCGTCTGGGCGGCGGGGCGGGGCATTTCATCGTCCTGCTCGGTGCGGAGCGCGGCCGGCGCGTGTTGGGCGACCCGCTCGCCGGCAGGCTGCTCCTGACGGACGCGGAGTTCGCGAAGGCCTACGACTTCACCGGCTGGGCGATGGAGTTCAGCCGCCCCGGTGATACCATCTCCCGATGAGACCCCTCCTTGCCCTCTGTGCCGTGCTCCTGGCGGCCCCTTCGGCCCGCGCCTCAGAAATCACGCCCGCGCCGCGCGGGCAGGAATGCCATCCAATGATGGGCGCGTGCCCGGCGGGATGGCATCCGAAGGACCCGAAGGCCGCCAAAGACGACGACTCCTGGGGGGAATGCTGTCAGGACGAGGGGACGTTCGTCCCCCGCCCGCCCCAACCCCACGAGAAGTTCCCCATCTGCAACCCGAAGTCGCGGGAGGAATGGCTCGCCGTCGGCATCGAGTTCGAGGAGGGCTGCGACCTGCGCTATTCGACCTGCGCGATCGTGTACCGCCCGGAGCCGGACGGGACGGAGACCGCGCCGGCGGCGGCCAAGCCGCCCAAACCGGCGGCGCCGGCAGCCAAGCCGCGCAAGGCGGCCGCAACCCCGCCCAAAACAGCGCTCGTGCGGCGAGCCGGTGACGCCGTGCCGCGGGAATCCCTGGCGGCCCTCGTCGCGGGCCTCAAGGCCGAGGCGGCCCCCGAGCGCGAGCGCGCCGCTCTGGGCCTGGCGGCGCTGGGCCCGAAAGGCGCCTCCGCGCTCGGCGCGCTGACGCCGCTCCTTAGAAGCGACCCAAGTCCTCGGGTCCGGGCCTGCGCCGTTGTGGCCGCCGCCAGCGTCGCGCGGACGAACGGGGAGGCTCTGCCGCTTCTGCGCGGGGTCCTCTCGGACCCCGACCTCAAGGTCCGCGCCGTCGCCGCCCAGGCGCTTAAGGCGCTCGGCGCGGCGCAGTGACGGCGGCCGCCGCGATTCTAGAGTTTCTGCAAGTCTGACACCGGCTTCACGGCCTGGATGTTGGCCGAGACCACGTACTCCTCGACCTTCCGGCCCGGCGCCCAGTCGCGGATGAAGGAGCGGCTCTCCTCCTTGGGCTCGACGCGGACCTGGGAGAAGCCGGCGCCCGCGAGCATCTTCTCCACCTCGTCGATGGTCGCCGCCCCGGACACGCAGCCGCTTAAGAGCTTGAGGTCGCCTTTGATGTCGGCCGGCAGGTTGGCGCTCGCCACCACGTCCGACACCGCCAGACGGCCGCCGGCCTTGAGCGCCCGGTAGGCCTCGCGGAAGACCTGCGCCTTGTCGGGCGAGAGGTTGATGACGCAGTTGGAGATTATGACGTCGACGGAGCCGTCCGCCACCGGCAGGTGCTCGATCTCGCCCAGACGGAACTCGACGTTCTCCGCCCCCAGCTTGGCGGCGTTGGCCCGAGCCTTCGCGAGCATCTCGGGGGTCATGTCGACGCCGATGACGCGCCCTTGCGGGCCGGTCCGGCGCCAGGCCAGGAAGGCGTCGAAGCCCCCGCCCGAGCCGAGGTCCAGCACCGTCTCGCCGGGCCGGATGGCGGCGATGGCCTGCGGGTTGCCGCAGCCCAGACCCATGTTGGCGCCCTCGGGGAGGCCGTCTAAGTCCGCCGCGGTGTAGCCCATCTCGAGGGAGGCCTTCACGGCGTGCTCGGCGGCCTCGGTCGACGGGCCGCAGCAGGAGCTCGCGCCGGCCTTCGGCGCGGGCGCGCAGCAGCCGCTCAGGCTGCCCGACTTCGCGACCTCGGCGTAGTCCGCCCGCACCGCCTCGCGGACATCCACGTCGCTGAGCTTCTTGGCCATGGTTCCTCCCGTCAACGGCTGTCGAGCCGGTCCTTCGCGATCGCCTTGACCAGAGCGCCCACCTCCGGCTCGGCCTCGAGCAGGCGCGTGAAATCGGGGGCCATCAGCACGAAGAGCTCGGTGGGTCCGGTGCAGACGACCGACGCGGAGCGCGGCTGGCGCAAGAGAAGGGCCATCTCGCCGAAGAAGGCCCCGGGCCCCAAACGGGTGACGAGCTTCTCGAAGCCCAGGAGGCCGGGCTTCGTGACCTCCACCTCGCCGGAATAGACGATGAAGAAGGCGTCGCCGAGGTCGTCCTTTTCGATGACCACCTCGCCTTCCTCGTAGTCCCGGAAGACCACGAAAGGCGCCAGCTTCAAGAGCTGCTCCGGGGAGAGCGAGGCGAAGAGCTCGAAGCGCCCGAGCATCCAGGCCACCCGCCCGGCATCCTTCGCGGTGAATTCGACGGCCCGCATCCCGCGATTGTAGTGAAATGCGCGCGCCTACTGCAGGCCGTCGCGGACGTCGCCGGGCGGCGGAGGGCGGCTGAGGGCGAAGGAGGCGGAGCCGGCGACGCTGACCCACACCGTGACCTCGTCGCCAACCTGCACGGTCTCGTGGAAGTCCGCGTCATAGGGGAGGACGTAGGTCTGGCCCCCCAACGTCAGACGGGTGGTGGGGTCGTAGCGGGTCTCATACTGGACGCCCCCCGCCTTCTCGTCGAAACCGGACTTGGCCTCGTAGGGCGTCGAGCCGCGCTCCTTGGCGGCGAGCCGCCCGCGCCGGGGCCGGACCGGCGCCGCGGCGACGAGGAGCAGCGCGCCGAGCGCGGCGGCCGCCCCCCCGGCGAGGGCCAGGAGGAGGGACTTGACCAGCCAGGCAAACGCGAACGCGGCCGCGGTGAGGACGCCCACGAAGGCGACGTACGGCAGGTCGCCCGCCGTCCAGCGCTTGGGTTCGGGAGGCGGGGTCATAGCCGCAGTTCGAGGTAGACGGCCCCCGGGTCGGGGTTGAACCGGTAGGGCGCGATTTTCACAAAGCCGAGGGTCGCGTAGAGCGCGAGCGCGGGCTCCATGCGCGCGATGGTGTCGAGGCGCATCCGGCCGTAGCCGAGGGCCCGCGCGCGCTCGATGAGGCCGACGCAGAGCCCGCGCCCAAGGCCCCGCCCCTGGAAGCGGTCGTAGACGAAGAGGCGCTTCATCTCGCAGACGCCGGGCTCGAGGCGCCTGAGGCCGACGCCGCCCGCCGGCTCGGGGCCCTCCCAGGCGAGCAGGAAGACCCCCTCCGGAGGGCCGTACATCACGGGGAAGGCGGCGAATTCGGCGTCGAGGCCCTGGAACGCCAGGTCCATGCCCAGCCAGCGCACGTAGTCCTTCGTGACCGCGATGGCGGCGGCGAAGTCGTCGTCTGTGGCGCAGGGGCGGATCAGCGGGTCCATTCGAGGAGGCCGGGCTCGAGCGAGAGGATGTGGAGGTCCCCGGCGATGCGCACCATCAGGTCGGCGTTGCCCCGGGCATCGAAGCCGCGGACCTTCCGCGGGCGCCGCCGCAGGGCCTTGAGCGCCGCGAGGAACTCGACTTGGGCCGACGGGCTCATGCCCGCGAGGTCGGGGACGCCGACCACGCGGACCCGGTCGCCGACCTTGAGCCGCCGTCCCAGCACGTCCGACGGTCCCGTATGACAGGACACGGGGTCAGGGCTTGGGCGGGGGCTCGGGCTTGGCCGGAGGCTCCGGCTTCCAGTCGCCGATGAGCGACTTTCCTGGACACATCGAGACGATGGGACAGTTCTTGCAGCCGACCATCAGCGCGCCGGGGCAGAGGACCATGCCCGGACTATAGCCGCAGAGCGGCGGCCCGGCAAGGCGTCTAGCCCTCCCCCAGCTCCGCCCCCCGCGCCGCCGCCTTGTTGTGCATGCGGCATAGGAGCCTGATGTTGACCGCGGAGTCCGAGCGCCCGCCGAAGACCCACGGCACGATGTGGTCGTACTCGAGCCCGGCGCCCGCCTCGCACCGCCGTCCCTCGGGGGACACGTAGGCGCACCGGCCCCCGTCGCGCAACCAGACCTCGTCTTTGACCTCCTGGGGCACCAGGCGGGAGTTCGCCGGCGCCGGACGCTCGGCCGCGGGCGCCCGGACGGCGCGCCCCAGGCGGCGGTCGGGGTCCTCGCGGTCCAAATAGAAGTCGGCCAGCGCGCCGACCACGGCCTCGAGGCGGCCCGAGGGGTCCTTGTGCCACAAGAGCCCCCGCGCGCGCTCGATGTCCCGCCGCAGCTCGGTCGAGCCGGTGAACGCGAACTGCACCCGCTCGGCGCTCAGGGCCCGGATGCGTTCCCGCTCGCGGCGCCCCGTCGGCGCCGGCTCGACCGCGTCCTCGCCGTCGGCCGTGGGGTACAAGGACGCCGCCAGTTCCTCGGCCTCGCGGCGCCCGAGCCCGCGCGCCTCGGCCAACAGCTCTTCGGCGGTGTCGTCGTTTAAGAGCGGCGCGAGCACGCACACGGCCGCCAGCGAGAGCTTCCCCGCCCGGAAGTCCTCGGCGACCTGAGGCCAGCGCGTCGTCGCCCGCGCCGCGCGGACGCGCTCGTAGGCCGCGCCTTCGGAGAGCCCCAGGTCCTTCACGCAGTAGTCGTAGAGGCCGGGATACCCGGCGGCCTCGGGCAGGCCGCGGACGTCGAACTCGGCGAGCAGGGCCAGCTGCTCGGCCTGGGCGTTCCTTTCCGTCGCCGCAAGCTCCTTGAGGCGGGCGTCCAACGCGTCGTCGGTGAGTCCTGAGTGGGGGGCCATGTGTCCTCCTTTATAGACACGTACGCCGGACCCCCCTAAAAAGTTCCCTACCCCGACGGTGGGAGCGCCGGCGGGCGGCGGCGCAGGACCAGGTGCACGGCCAGGGCGTAGGCGGGCCAGAAGAAAAAGAGCCCCAAGCCCAGCGTGATGAGGACCCCCAGCGGCCAGATGCCCGCGTCGGGGGCGGGGTCGTTCATGCCGGCCACGGCCTGGCCGAAGGAGATGACGAGCGTCGCCAGGCCGGCCGAGACCGCGCCGCCGGCGAGCACCGTGGGCAGGCGGTTCGCCCC
The DNA here is from genome assembly GCA_004322435.1 of bacterium. Taxonomy (GTDB): domain Bacteria; phylum Elusimicrobiota; class Elusimicrobia; order UBA1565; family UBA1565; genus SCTT01. Next base: position 1,584 of record SCTT01000576.1, on the reverse strand, counting down.
TCCTTTATAAATCTTCCGTGACACCCACCAGCCGGGCCAGACCGGCAGGGCCGCCTTCGCAAGGAGAATGGAGAGCGCGGCGGCGTTAACGGACACGAGCCGGAGGTCCAGTAGGTAGTCGTGCAGCTGGGCCATATCCGGCTAGGGCCGGCGCTCCTCGCCCAGCCGCCGCTCAAGGACCTCGCAGACCGCCGCGGCATCCGCGTCGGAGAGCTTCGGGAAGTGTTCCACCATCGCGTCGAGGACCGCCTTGACCGTCTCAGGCGAGGCGCCGGCGGCCTTGAGAGCGCGCACCACGGCGAAGCTCAAGACCCCCAGCCCGCCGCGGAACTGGCGGGAATCCTCGAAGAGCTTGTCGCGGTCCACGCTAACCCAGCCGCTCGGCGGCCGCGCCCTCGACGAGCTCGGCGCTCACCGCGGGACGTCCGGCGGCGGGCACTACGACAGCGAGGATGCGCCGCGCGGCGACGCGGTGGCCCTTCATGAGGAGGCGCTTCACCGCGGCGGCGCGGCGCGCCCCCAGCCCGGCGGCCTCACGGGGGTGCGTGCCGGCCCGCAGCAGGACGTCGCAGAGCGGAAACAGCGTCAGCATCTCGCCCAGCCGGGCCAGGGTCTCCCGAGCGGCCGCGTCGAGGGCGACCTTGCCCGGGGCGAAGCTCATGACGACCGGAGGAGGCGGCATCCCCCGAGGATAGGCGGAATACGGGGCTTTTGCCACCCTTCTGACCCCGCCTGACCGCGGAGACCTGGCGCCGGGCGCGGTTCACGGGGGATAGTGGGGGCATGTGGGCCCTCCACGAGTCCTACGACCCGCGGGACCGGGTGCTCATCTTGGACCTGATGGCGGAGCCGTGCGCCCCCCGGCCGGCGCCCAGCGGCCTCCCCCCGACGATGCTCGGCACGTTCGCCGACCTGTCGGACGCGCGCCGGTTCGCCGCCGATTACCTCAAGACGGTCGCCCGCGGCGCGGACCGCGTCGTCGCCCGGATCTACTGCGGGGCCCCTCGCCACGCGGGCTGCCGGGGACCCGGCGAACCCTGCGCGCTCGAGCTCGACGACACCGAGTGCCCCTGGCGCGAGGGCGCCTAGGGTCGGTCGCAGCCGCGGTCCCAGCGCCGGCGGACCGTCTTCCAGCGTTTTGTCCCGGGGACCGTGACCGTCAGGCCGCGGCTTGAGACCACGTAGTTGGGGACGCGCGAGTTGAAGTCCTTGTCGGCCGGGTGGTGGACCGAGACGTCCGGGTGGGTGTGCACGATGGCGACGGTGCGCGCGCCGATGTCGAGGCTCAGGCGCAGGCTCTCGAAGGTCATCGTCGCGAAGGCCACCGAGTAGTCCCCGGCCTCCGAACGGTCGACGCGGAAGGCCGCCTCGTACTCGACGCGGCCGTAGCGCGCGAGCGCCCAGGCCTTCTTCATGGCCTCCAGAACCTCGGGGCGGCAGGAGAGCTCAGGCTCGACCACGACCCCTTCCGGCAGCGCCGGGACCTCCGGAGCGTCGGCCTGCGCGGCCTGGAACTGGGAGAGCGGGTCCGGGCCCGACCAGGAGACCTGGGCGGCGGCCGGCAGGGCCAAGGCGAGGGCAAGG
>SCTT01000575.1 GCA_004322435.1 bacterium | reverse complement strand
CGAGGGCGACGCCGCGCGCGTGCGGCCGGGAGCCGACCCCGAGGCGCGGGAGCCGCTCGTCAAACGCTTGGACGCGCTCAGCGCCGAGGGCGGCGAGCTCTGGCGGCGCGTCGAGGCCGTCAGCCGCAACGTGGACGGCCTGGGCAACAAGATCGAGAACGGCGCCGGCCCCGCGGGCGGCATCATCGACCGGCTGAGCGCCGAAGGCCGCCTCACCGAGCGCATCAACCCCTTCGAGACCCGCGTGGCCGCGCTGGCCGGGCGCACGCAGCGCCTGGCCCTGACTCTCGGCGTCGCTCCGCCGGCGCTGGCCGGCGGGAGGGCCGCCGGGTCCGCCGGCCGCCTGCAAGGGCGCCTGAACGACCCGTTCGCGGCCGCCCGGCGTCCGTTGGACGACGAGGGCGTCGGTCCCGCCCTCGAGCCCGCCCCGCCGGCGCTGCCGAGCCCGCTGGTCGCGGAGCACGCGCCGGGGCTCCTCGAGATCCGCCGCGCGCCTTCCCCGGTGGGCCGCTCCTGGCCCGCCGACAAGCCGCTCTTCACCGGGCGCAAAGGCCGCGACGCCGACCCGGCCGCGACGGCCGCCGTCGAGGCGCTGCGCCATCAGGGCAAGACCGCGACCGTCGGCGACCCGGCGGGCCGCGCGGCCTACGTCTATCGCCAGGAAGGCGAGACCTGCGCGCTCGCCGCCTCGGCGCAGATCCTCGCCGAGATCGAGGGGGTCAAGCCCACCCCGAAGACGATGAAGCGCCTCGAGGACCAGCTCTACAAGGAGGCCGTCAAGCGCGGGTACTTCGCCGGCGACAACGGCGACCCGAACATGCGCTTTAAGGGCACGACCCCGGGGCAGTACGTCGGGGCCCTGCTGGGCGTCCCGGTGCGGCGCACGTACCTGGCGACGCCCGCGCAGCTCGACGCCTCGGTCAAGACCGGCAAGATGCTGCTCGTGGCGACCAACGCCGGCAAGCTCTGGAACGACCCCGCCTTCGCGAACGGCGGCCACCTGCTCGTCGTCACCGGGGCCGAGGTGAAGAAGGAGGGCGGCGAGGTGCTCGGCTTCTACGTCAACGACACCGGCACCAACGAGGGCGGCCGCTTCATCCCCCGCGAGCAGTTCCTCCAAGCCTGGGGCGGGAACGGCCGCGTCCTGCTGGAGCCCCAATGAGGCGCGCCGCGCTGCTGGCATTGGCGCTCGCCGCCGCCTGCGGCAAGCCGGCCCCCGAGCCGGCGAAGGCCCCGGCCCAGCCCGCCGTCGGGCGCGCGCTCGACGCCCTCCGCGTCGTGGCCCCCTGCGACAAGGTCGTCTCGCTCGACTGGGCCCACGGCTGGCCGGTGCCCGCCGAGGGCGGCCCGTCCCGCTTCGCCGTCTTCTTCTATCCGCTGGGCGGGAGCCCCGACACGGGCCCGCGCCTGGGGGCGCCGTCGGCGCGCGCCGTCTTCGACGCGAAGGCCGGGGTCGTCCTCGAGTGCGGGGCGCTCCCGGCGGCCGCGGCCCCGGCCCCCGGCGCGCGTTGGCCCGCCGCCGCCGCCGGCCTCGACATGGCGGGCTTCGAGGCGCGCGCGACCGCGCTCTACGCCGCGGCGGAAGCGGCGGCCTCCGGCTACGCCCGCGGGGACGCGGCGGCGGCCGCCGCCTACTGGGCCGCCTTCGACGGCTTGGCCGAGCCGGCGCTCAGGGCCGACTATTACCGCCTGAACCCCGCCTTCTGGGACTGGCTCCGGGCCAAGACCGGAAAGGCCTTGGACAGGCCGAAAGACTAGAATAGGCCGTGGACAAGAAGACTTTGGCCGTCCTCGCGGCGGCCTTCGCCGGCCTCCTGACGTTGGTGCTCCTCACCGGCGGCGGCGCGGAGCGCCTCTCGGCCGAGCCCGTGGTGCTCGCGTCCGCCGGGGGCGAGAGCGTGACCTGGAGCTCCTGTCCCGCGGCCAAGTGCCTGACCGTCTACGTCGCCCCCTGGTGCGGCGTGTGCCGGGCCTCCACCGGCTTCCTCAAGGCCTTCGCCGAGGCGATGGAGCGCGCCGGCGTCCCCTCCCGGGTCGTCGTGGGGCGCGGCGAGCCGGCGGCGGTGGCCGACTACGCGAAGGCCTTCGGGCCGCGCGCGCTCCTCGACCCCGAGGGCAAGGTGCCGTTGGCGGGCGGCGTCCCGCAGTTCATCGTCACCGCCGCGGACGGCGCCGTCCTCAAGCGGCAGCCGGGCGTGCCGCGCATCATCGAGCCGCCCATCCCCGAGGCGGACATCCGCGAGGTCGCCGCTTTCTTGGGCCTGCCGTGACCGTCCGCGCGAAGGCGCTCGCCTCTTTGGCGGCCGTGTGCTTCTTCTGGGGCACCACCTACATCGCCATCAAGGTCGGCGTGCGCGAGATGCCTCCCCTGATGTTCAGCGGCGTGCGGTTTTTCTTGGCGGGCCTGCTCCTCTCGGCCTTCTGCCTGGCCACCGGGCGGCGCTTCCCGACGGCCCGCGACCGCGGGCCGCTCGCCTTCGCCGCCGTGCTGATGATGTGCGTGGCCAACGGGGTCCTGGCCTGGGCGCTCCAGCGCGTGCCCTCCGGCGTCGCGTCGCTCTTGGTCGCCCTGACGCCGCTGTGGCTCGTGGTGCTCGCCAGCGCCGGAGGCGACCGCGTGCCGGGACGCGGTTGGGCGGGCGTCGCGGTGGGGTTGGCGGGGATGGCGGTTCTCCTGTGGCCGGACCTGCGCTCGGCCCAGCTTAAGCCCGGCGTCGCCCTCGGCGCGGCGGCGCTCACCTGTTCTACGGGCGTGTGGGCTTGGTCGTCGCTCTACCAGAAACGGCGGCCTCACGCCGCGGACCCCTTCGCGGCGGTCGCGTTCCAGAAGCTGGTCGGCGGGGTGGCCGCGGTGCTCTTGGGCGTCTTGTTCGGGGAAGCCCCTCGCTGGCACCCGCAGGCCGACGGCCTGTGGGCGCTCTTGTATCTGACCTTTGCGGGCTCCGTCGTCGGCTACACGGCCTACCTGTACGCGCTGGCGCACCTGCCCACCGAGCGCGTCGCGATGTACGCGTACGTGAACCCGCTCGTGGCGGTGACGCTGGGCATCCTGTTCGGGGGAGAGGCGGCCGACCCGCACCTCTTGGCCGGCGCGCCCGTCGTGCTCGTGGGGGTGTGGCTGGCGGGCACGGCCAAGACGGCCCAGGCGGAGGCGGCGACGGTGGAGTCGTCGCTATAGCGGGAACTGCAGGTGCACGGTCGTCCCGACGCCCGGTTTCGACTCAAGCCGCACCACTCCTTTGTGCGACTCGACGATGCGTTTGACGAGGGCCAGCCCCAGCCCCAGCCCGCCGACGCGCCGCGTCATGTACTCGGCCACCTGGTAGAACGTGTCGAACACGCGGTCCTGCTCGGCCTCGGGGATGCCGTCGCCCGTGTCGGAGACCGTCAGGCAGACCCAGTGCTGGAGCTTGCGGGCCGAGAGGGTCACCTTCCCGCCCGCCTTGTTGAAGTAGACCGCGTTCTTGAGCAGATGGTCGAGGGCCTTGCGCACGAGGCCCGCGTGGACGCGGGCCGTTGGCAGGTCGGCCGGCAGCTCGACGGAGACCTCCAGGCCCTTGGTCTTCGCCAGCCTCTCGATGGCCGCGGCGGCCTCCGCGGCGATGGCCGCCAGCTGGGTCGGCTCGCCGCGGACCACGTGGTCGGGCTTCTGCAGGTCGACGAAGGCCAGTAGGTCCTCGACGACGGCGCGCAGCCGGTTCGCGGCGTCGTGCGCGCGCGCGACGTGCCGGTGCAGCGGGTCGCCCTCGGGCGCCTCCTCCTCGAGGAGGCCGATGGCGAGCAGGGTCGCCGCGAGAGGGGTGTTGAGCTCATGGCTGACGCGGGCCAAGAACCCCTCCTTGAGCTTGTCGAGCCGCTTGAGCTCGCCGTAGGCGGCCTCGAGCTCCTCGCGCAGGCGGCGTTCGACGGCCAGCTCCGTCCGGTGGCGCCGGGCCTCGAGGATGCGCTCGGCCACCGCGGTCAGGGCCTCGGCGGGGAAGGGCTTGATCAGGTAGTCGCAGGCGCCGTCCTTGAGGACGGCCACGGCGCTGTCGACCGAGGGGGCGGCGGTCATCAGCACCACGTCGGTGCCGGGCCAGCGGGCCTTGACCCCCAAGGTCACCGCCTTGCCGTCGCCGGGGGGCGGCATCTGGAGGTCCGTGAAGACGAGGTCGAACTCCGCGGATTCCACGGCCTTCAAGGCCTCGTTGCCGGACTGGGCGGTCGCGGGGGCGAAGCCGGCCGTCTCGAGCGCGACGCGGCAGAACTCGAGCCAGCCGTCGTCGTCGTCGACGACGAGGATGCGTTCGGGGCGCGCCATCAGAAGGCCGTCAGGCGCCGCACCCGGGCCTCGAGCTTGTAGATCCCCGTGCGTTCGCCCTTCGCGTCGAGCGCCCAGGCCCCGGAGGACTCGAGCGCGGCGGCGACGTCGGCGGCGACGCGGCGCATCGCCCCGTCCTCGGCGCGCAGCAGCAGGGCCCCCACGAAGAGGTCCTCCCCGCGCCGCGACGCCATCGCCTCGTGGAGCGCGCGGAGCCGGTCGCGGTCGCGCTTCAGGGCGGGGTAGTCCCGCGGGAAGGTGTAGAAGCGTCCGGCGAGGGGGCTCTTCCAAAGCCCGCCGCGGCTGCCTTTGGCGAGCTTGAGCGCGGCCAGGCGTGTCAGGCCGGCCCGGACCCGCGCCGTCGGGAGGCCCGTCGCCGCGGCCAAGGCGCCCTCGTCCAACCCGCCGCGGTCGTTCGAGAGGCATTCGAAGCACCAGTAGGCCGCCTCGTCGGCGGCGAGGCCCGAGGCCTGCGCGGCGCTCAGATGCACGGCCTGCTCGCTCATCAGGCGCTTGGTGAGCTGTTCGGTCACCGGCCCGGCGGGCGGGGCGGGCGCCAGATAGGGGCCGAGCAGGGCGTCGTAGGCGTCCCGGCCGAGCGTGTCTTCGAGATAGGCGAGCGCGAAGGCGCGGTGCAGGGCCTTAGTCGGCGGGATGCGCAGGAGGGCCAACAGGCGCGGCACCCAGGCGGGGCGGGGGAGGCTGTCGCCGCGCTCGACCTTGAGGTAATACGCGAACGTGAACGGGAACACGCGCCGCCCGCCGTTGCGGTGGTAGAAGGCGTAGGGCGTCGCGAAGCCGGACTCATGGCGCAGGCGCGCGAGCTCCGTGGCGAAGCGTCCCATGGTTACCGGGAGTTTACCGGGAGCCCTCTTTCGCGTCAACCCGGGGGGATAGGCCCAAAGACGCCGTCCCGTGGCCCGGCGGGCCCGCGGCGGCCCGGCGGGCCGCTGGTACAGTGGGACGGACGCAGGGAGGGTTATGAAGATCCTGGCGATGACCGTTCTGTTGACGCTGATCGCGCCCGCGGAGGTCGACCGGCACCTCGCGGCCGCGCCGACGCAGGCTGCGCCGCTGTTCGTGGAGCTCGCGGGCGTCGGCCACTGGGTCGGCGTGTCGTGGCGGGGCGGCTCCGAGGCGGACTTCGGCGCCGCCAGCGTCGCGTTCTACTACAACGGCACGGAGGACGAGCCGGCCGTCGACTTCGTCAAGGAAGTGGCGGAGGGCCGGGAGGGGGCGTTGTCGGGACGCCTGTTGGAGCTCCGGCGGCGGGACGCCTCCGGCCGGCTGGTGCGCCAGGTCGACTTCGCGCGGCTCAAGAAGCTGGGGTTCACGGAGGAGGAAGCGGGGAAGCTGCTGCCGCTCCCGCAGACGGCGGGCTCGCTCTATTTTTGAGGCGGGGGGGTCTTCGGGTAGAGCATCCGCGCGGCCACCCACTGGAACGCCGCGGTGGCCGTCACGGCGGCGGCGATGGCGCCCATCGCGAACTGGATGCTCGTGAAGTCCATGATGAGGCCGGCCAGCAGGGCGCCCATCGAGGCGATGGCCAAGGACACCATGTCGAAGGCGCTCTCGACGCGGCCGAGGACGGGGTCGGGGATATGGGCCCGCTTGAGGGGGGCGATGACGACCGACACGGGGGCGTGGAAGAGCTGGATGAGGCCCATCACGCCCACGACGGCGCCCAGGCCCACCCAGAACGCGCCGTGCGCGAAGGTCGGGACCAGCCAGAGGGCCCAGAACAAGAGTGAGGAGAGCGCGGCCATCCGGTAGAGGCGCGCGCCGCCCAGCCGCGCGATGGCGCGGTCCCCGCGCTCGCCCTCCATGTACCACGAGGAGGCGAAGCGGCCCAGGTACTCGGCCGAGTACATCAGCCCCAGGATGCCGCCGGAGGTCGCGAGCAAGGTGCCGAGGAAGGGGACCCCCGCGGGGGCCTCGCCCAGGACCTCGGCGATGAAGTTGGGCAACACGACCATCGGCAGGGCCTCGACCAAGAAAGATTCGACGGCGCCGATGAGCATCAGCAAAGTCAGCGTCCTGTCCCGCAGGACGAAGGCCAGGCCCTTGGTGGACTCGTGCGCGTCGAGCCAGGCGGTCAGGCGCTCCTTGAGGCCGCCCGCCGGCGCGGCGGCCGCGGGCGCGCGGGAGCGCAGCGCCCGCCAGAGGGCGCGCGCGAGGCGCCAGGGGATGGAGAGGACGCCCAGGACGATGGCCGCCAGGAAGCGGCCCGACTCGGCCGCGAAGCGCTTGAGCCCGTCGACGCCGAGGTCCTTGGGGTCGCGCGGGTCGCGGACCATGAACCAGTAGAGGGGCACCGCGGCGACGAGCATCGCGGCGTAGATGCCGTAGGCCATCGCGTAGCCGCCGAGGCCGAAGTTCGTGACGAGGGCGCCCAGCGCCCAGCCGGCCAACAGGGGCATGAACAGCCCGGCCAGCGACTCCCACTTGCCGAGCGTCGCCGTCGCCTCCTTGTTGAGCTTCTCGTCCTGCCCCACCGCCGCCATGATGGCCGCGCGCTCGGCGACGACCATCGTGCTCTGGAAGAGCGGGTTGAGCGCCACGATGACGAGGAGGGCCGCGATGGTCAGGTGCCCGGTCATCCAGAGGGCGGGGATGGCGGCCATGAGTAGCGCCCGGGCCAGCGAGGTGCCGATGAAGAGCGCGCGGAAGTCGGTCTTGTCGACGAGGAATCCCACCGGCAGCAGGTTCACGAGCGAGAAAGAGCCCGAGTGGACGTTGCGCACCAGGCCCATCGTGGTCTTGCTCTGGCCCATCGTCTCCATCACGAGGAAGGGCTGGCTGATGACGTGGAGCTCGATGCCGAACACCGTCAGCATCCCGTGGCCGATGATGGTGCCCCAGACGGTGCGGGGGAGCTTGACCTTGCCCGACGGCGCGGCCGGCGTCAGGCCGGAGGGGTGCGGGGCCTGGGCGCCGGCGGGGACGGGGTCCGCCGTCGGGACGGAGGGAGCCGAAAGGTCGAAGCGGCGCCCCGCCTCGGCGGCGGCGGACTCGGCGCTCTTCTCGGGGGCGGGCTGGCTTTCCTCGGGCTTGGCGGAATTCGCCCTCACCCCGCCCTCTCCCGCGAGCGGGAGAGGGAGAGAGTTGAGAATGGCGGCTCTGACTATCCCCTCTCCCGCAAGCGGGAGAGGGATAGGGTGAGGGTTTGAGACGGCGACCCTCACCCCGCCCTCTCCCGCACGCGGGAGAGGGAGAGCGGTAGGAAGGACGGGCGCAAGGCTCGGCAGGGGGAGAACGGGGGTGAGTCCGGCGAGCGGAGTCCGAGACGGGGCCGTCGGCGCGAACCCCGCCGGCGGGACGACGACCGTCGGGACGCCCGCGGCGGCGCGGATGACCTGCGCGGCGGCCTGGGGGCCGGGGACGGCGGCCAGGAGGGCGAAAACGAGGGCCAGCGAGACGGCGCGCTTCACGACGGGACTGTAGCACCCGTCGGGTTCCCGGCGCGCGGGCCGAAGGGGCCAAAAGCGCGGGCCAACGGGCCTAACGTATACTGCCCTAATGGAAAGGCGGCGCCTCGGGCGTTCCAAGGTCGAGGTCAGCGTGTTGGCGCTGGGGACGATGAACTTCGGCTCGGACTGGCACGGCACGGGCCTGGTCGACGAGAAAGGCGCGCGCGCCCTGCTCGACGCCGCCGAGGAGGCCGGGGTCGACCACATCGATACGGCCGACATCTACGGCTACGGCGCCGCCGAGAAGCTCCTGGGCAAGCTCCTCAAAGGCCGCCGGGACCGCTGGGTCTTGGCCACCAAGGTGCGCGCGCACATGACGCCCGGGGACCCCAAGTCCGGCGGGCTCTCGGCGGCTCACATCGCCGCGGGCCTGGACGCCAGCCTCAAGCGCCTCAAGACCGACTACGTCGACCTCTACATGCCCCACTACGGCGACGCCGACGTCCCGCTCGAGGAGTCCTTGGCCGCCTTCGAGAAGGCCGCGCGCCAGGGCAAGGTCCGGGTGCTCGGTTGCTCGAACTTCGCCCCGGCGGAGTGGGACACGGCGCTGTCGTGGGCGGGAGCCAAGCGTCCGCGCTTCGAGTTCAACCAGGTGCAGTTGAGCCTCGCCGCGCCGTGGGCTTTGGCCGACTTCGCGGCGCTGTGCTCGCGCGAGGGCGTGTCGCTGACTGCGTGGAGCCCGCTGTGCGGGGGGTTCTTGACTGGGAAGTACCGGGGTGAGAGCCGTCCCGAAGGCCGACGCCGGGACCCCGCGAAGGCCTTTCCCGTCGCCGAAGAGGCGCGCCTCGCCCCGCTTTTGACCTTGCTCGAGAAGGTCGCGGAACTCGAAGGCGTCACGATGACGCAGGCGGCGCTGGGGTGGCTGCTGGGAAAGACCGCGGTCGCGGGCGTGGTCGTCGGCGCGCGGCGGCCCGAGCAATTGAGGGAGGCGTTGACGTCGCGCCGGCTGTCCCCGAAGTCCCAGGCCTTGCTCGACCGGGCCGCAGCCGCCGTCGGTTAACGCCAGGTAAAGGTCTATGGCGGGTCCCGGACTATTCTGATATAAGGAAAGAACAGGCCCCGCACGCGCCTTGGCGCGCGCGCGTAGGCCGTATCCCCCCATGGCCCTGCACCTCCCCATCAACGCCGAGTGCAACATCCAATGCGTGTTCTGCTCCTCGGCGGGGCGCAACGGGGACTTCTCGGTGGCGAAGCTCTTAAAAGACATCGACGCCGACACCACCGGCCACGTCCAGGTCTCGGGCGGCGACCCGCTCCTGCGCGCCCCCGCCGAGCTCCTCGAGATCCTCGCCCACTGCAAGAAGAAGCGCAAGGTGGTCGAGCTGCAGACGAACGCGGTCCTCGTCAAGCAGTACGACCCGGCGCGCTTCAAGCTCATCGCGAAGCTCACGGACTTCTTCAACGTCAACTTCTCCGCGCACACGGCCGAGCTCGACTTCGCGGTGACCGGCGCGCCCGACGGCTTCGTCCGCCGCGTCGAGAGCGTCAAGTACATGGTCTCCTTGGGCACGCCCGTGCGCCTGACCTACATCGTCTGCAAGCCCAACGTCGCGCACTGCGCCGACTTCGTGGACTTCGTCGCGCGGGAGCTCCCGGGCGTCGCCTGGGTCCAGTTCAGCTACGTGAAGGGGATGGGGCGGGCCAAGGGCAACGACTCCATCATCCCGCGCTTCGAGGAGGCGGCGGGGCCGCTCAACAAGGCGATGGACCGCTTAAAGCAGCTGGGCCTCAAGTACGAGGTGGACCATATCCCGCCCTGCTTCGTGCGGGAGCACCTCGACTGCCACGTCGACTATCGCAAGATGCGCGCGGCCATGCCGGGCATCCACCTGGCCGAGAAGCAGAAGACCGCCGAATGCGACGGCTGTTCGCTCCGCGAGCACTGCCCGGGGCCGCGCCGCGACTACGTCGAGGTCTACGGGGGCCTGCACACGTGAAGACCGCCGCCCCGGCCCTGGACCTCGCGGCCGTGCGCGCGCAGTTCCCCGTGCTCGAGGCCCGCTTCGGCGGCAAGGCCCTCGTGTACCTCGACAGCGCCTGCACCGCTCTCAAATCCCGCGGGGTCGCGGCGACGCTCGCCGAGACGACCGAGCTCTGGGGCGGTTGCGGCGGCAAGCGCTCGACGCATCTGTTCGCCCAGGAGGTCGAGGGGCGCTACCAGGAGGCCCGCCGGACGGTGGCGCGGTTCCTCAACGCCGAGCGAGCCGAGGACGTCGTGCTGACCTCGGGCACCACCGAGGGCGTCAACCTCGTGGCCCGCGGCTTCGACTTCTCGGGGACCCGGCGCGAGGTCGTCGTCGGCGCCTGGGAGCATAACTCGGTGCTGCTGCCCTTCCTCGAGGCCCAAGGCCGCGGGGTCTGCGTCCTCAAGGTCTGCCCCGTCCGGAGCGGGCGCCTCGACCTGGACGCCTTGGACGGCCTCGTCGGCGACAAGACCGCGCTCGTCGCGCTGGCGCGCTCTTCGAACGTGCTCGGCGGCGACCTGCCCGCGGCGAACGTCGCGCGGCTGTGCCGGCGCCGCGGCGCGAAGCTCCTCCTAGACGAGGCCCAGTACCTCTCCTCCCATCGCGAGGACGTGCGCGCCACCGGCGCCGACTTCGTCGCGTTCTCGGCCCATAAGCTCGGCGGCCCGTTCGGCGTCGGGGCGCTATGGGGGGAGGAGCGCGCGCTCAACGCCTTGCGGCCCGCTAAGCCCGGCGGGGGCACCGTCAAGGAGGTCGTCCTCGAGGACGGCGCGCCCGTGCCGCACTGGCTCGACTCCCCGATGCGCCACGAGGCGGGCGTGCCGAACATCCCCGGCGCGGTCGCCTTCGCGAAGGCGCTCGAACTGCTGGGCTCCTGGGACCCCGCGGCGGTGCGCGCCCACGCGGAGGCTCTCGTGCGCCGCGTCGTCGCCGGCGTCTCTCGCGTCGACGGGGCGGAGGTCGTCGGGGACCCGGAGGCGCTGGCCGAGGGCTCGCTCGTGGCCCTGCGCTTCACCGACCCCGCGCTCTCCATCAAGGACTTCAACCTCTACCTGAACCACGAGCTCGACGGCCGCTTCGTGGCGGTGCGCGCCGGCGAGCACTGCGCGCACCTGCTCCACGCCTCGCTGGGGCTCGGGGAGACCTTGCGCGTCTCTTTCTTCGCCTACACGACGCCCGAGGAGACGGACGTCTTCCTGTCAGCCCTCGAGTCTTACGTGCGGGAGGTCCGCTCGTGAAAAAGCCCGACTGCGCGACCGGCGAGTGCGCGCCGCAGGGGGACGCCAAGTCCCGCCGTCAGGCGGCGCTCGCCGCGGAGAAGCAGGCCAAGGCCCCCAAGAAGGAGAAGTCCGAGAGCCACGTCGACCGCGACGCCTTCGACGAGCCCAAGTGCTTCGACATCCTGCTCAACTACGCCTGCCAGGCCAAATGCCTGTTCTGCTCGCAGGACTTCGAGTGGCGCAAGGACAAGAACCTGATGCCGTACCGCCAGGCCGCCGAGACCCTCTACAAGGCCTTCCAGAACGGCTACCGGCGCATGGGCTTCACCGGCGGCGAGCCGACCCTGCGCAAGGACCTCCCGCAGCTCATCGCCCTCGCGCGCAAGGTGGGCTACGGCTACGTGCGCATCCAAACCAACGGCATCCGGATGGCCGACTTCGCCTACACGAAGATGCTGGCCGACGCGGGACTCACCTTCGTCAAGTTCTCCATCCACGGCCACGACGCGGCCACCCACGACAAGCTGACGATGATCCCGGGCTCCTTCGACGCCTGCCTCAAGGCCATCGAGAACTTAAAGAAGCTCAAGGTCGGCATCGGCGTGAACATCGTGCTGAACCAGGACAACTACCGCTTCCTCCCCGAGTTCTACGAGCTCTTCCTCCTCAAGCTCCACCTGTCGAACTTCGTCATCATCGCGCCGCTCTACGAGGGCAACATGGAGCTGCACGTGCCCGAGATGGGCGTGCGGCTCTCCGACGTCGCGCCTTACGTGCGCAAGGCCTTCGAGGTGTTCACGAAGATCAACTTCCCCAAGCCCCCGCTGCTTTTGCACTTCACCCCCTGCGTGCTGCCGGGCTACGAGCAGCAGATGCTCGGCTGGTCGGCCTTCAACACGATGGTGGTGAGCCCGCAGGGCAAGCAGCGGGATTTGGACGAGACCGCGATGGACCATACCGTCAAGCCCGAGGCCTGCGCGAAGTGCGTCTACAACGACCGCTGCATCGGCTTCGACGCCTCCTACGCCCGGCACTTCGGCACCGCCGAGGTCGTCGCGCTGACCGCCGTCCCGACGCGCTACGACGCGGGAACGCGCCGGGCCTCGCACGAGGGTCGCTCGGTGCTCACGGACAACGAGACCTGCGTGGTGGAAGTCCTCAAGGAGAAGAACGGCCTGACGACCGAGCAGTTCTTGTCGCTGGCCGAGAAGTTCCCCATCTGCAAGGACTGCAAGGACGAGAACGCCGTCATCAACGCCGCCGAGACGCTCATCAAGATGGGCTGGGTCTCGCGGAAGTTCCAAAAGGGGAAATACCTGTGGTCGCTGGACGAATCGAAGATCCCTCAGCCGGCGCGCGCCTGAGCGCCGTGTCGGGGCTCTGGCTCGACGGGGCGCCGCTCGACACCCTCGGCCGCGCCGCGTCGGAGCTCGGCCGCGCCAAGGGCGTCGCCGGGGTTTCCTGCGCCCCGGCGGGCTCCGAGCGCTGCGCCGCGCGCGAGGACGCCGCGCGGGCGCTGGCGGACGCCTTGGGAGACCGGCCGCTGTCGGTGGGCCCGGGGCGCGCCTCGGATGCCAAGGGCTTCCTCGCCCGGGTCGGGCGTCCCAACATCCTCTTGCGCGTGCCCGTGCGCGGCGACGCGCCGGCCGCGGCGCGGGCCTGGGCCGCGGCGGGCCAGGCGACGCACCTGGCCGGCCTCTTCGCCCCTTCCCGCTTCGACGCGGTCTTGGACGGCTGGCTCTCGGGCCTCGAGGCCCGGGCGGCCGAGGGGAAGCCCCTGCCGGCGGGCTGCTTCGGGGTGGACGTCTGCTCCCTCGACCGCACGTTCGACTCCATCGCCCGCCAGCGGATGGACTCGGCGCCGACGGAGTTCATCCGCGCGGCCTACCGCGTGCTCGTCGGCCGCGTGGGCTGGGCCGTGGCGGCCGTATGCCGCCGCCGCCTGGCTCTGGCCTTAAACGGCCAGCGCTTCGCCGCGTTGGCCGCCCGGCGCGCCCCGCGGCCTTTGCTCGTCGTGACGGCTCCGCCGGAACGCCTCCCGGAGTTCGCGGCGCCCGAGACCGTCCTGGCGGTGCCGTACGCCGCAGCCGCTGCCCTGCCCGCCGTCCCGGAAGGACGGGCTCTCGAGGACGCTTACGACGACGCCAAGCGCATGCTCGACAAGCTCGCCAACTACCAGATAGACCTCGACGTCATCGCCGGCGAGCTCGAGGGGGCGGCGTGAGCCCCCGCGCGAAGAAGAAGGCGGAGCCGCTCCTGCCCCCGGGCTCGGCCGAGACCGCGCCGGCCGTGACCCTGCCGGGGCGTCCTAAGACCGAGAAGCTCGTGCTCTTCACGGGCTTCTCCTGCAACAGCTACTGCCACTTCTGCATCGATTTGAACAAGCGCGACGTCCCCGATAAGTCGACCCAGCAGATCGTCCGCGAGATGGTCGAGGCGAAGGGGCAGGGCGTCACCTACCTCGAGATGATCGGCGGCGAGACGACCATCCGCGCCGACTTCCTGCCCTTGGTGCGCACCGCGCGCAAGCTGGGCTTCAAGGACGTCGTAGTCGTCACCAACGGCCGCATGCTGGCCTACCCCGACTTCGCGAAGGCCGCCGTCGAGGCGGGGGTCACCGACCTCATCTTCTCGATCCACGGCCACGACGCCAAGCTCCACGACGCCGTGACCGTCGCGCCGGGGGCCTTCGACCAGCTCATCAAAGGCATCGAGAACGTGCGCGCGCTGGGATTCAAGCGCGTCTTCGGAAACTGCACGGTGGTCAAGCCCAACATGAGGCATCTGCCGGACATCGCGCGGCTGTTTTTGAAACTCGCCATCCACCACGTCGAGTTCATCTTCGTGGACCCCAACTACGGGGGCGCCTACTCGAACTTCACGGGCCTGGTGCCGCGCATCTCGGAGGCCGCGCCGTACATGCGTCAGACCTTGGACATCGGCCGCGCCGCCGGCGTGCGCCACTGGACGGTGCGCTACGTGCCGTTGTGCCACTTCCCCGACCACTTAGACCAAATCTCCGAGATCCGCGAGGTCTCCATCTTCCGCACGCGCCATTGGGCGCCGGACTTCAAGAACGAGGACGTCGGCGCCTCCCGCGGCCAGCACGGCCGGGTCAAGACGAAGGCCTGCGACGGCTGCGCGCTCTACGACTCCTGCGAGGGGCTCTGGAAGGAGTACCTGAAGCGCTACGACGACTCGGAGCTCAAGCCCGTGAAGGGCCCCGTCGAGATCCCGAACTGGCGGCTCATCCCCGAGACGCCGGAGCTCGCGCGGAAGGAGCGCTAGTGCCGGACTTCTCCATCTGGCCGCAGTGCAACATCGGCTGCGTGTTCTGCTCGAACCCCGTCTCCGGCTTCCGCGAGACGACGGCCAAATACTCCTACGAGGAGATCGTGCGCAAGGTCGAGAAGTACAAGCGCGGCCTGCGCACCTTCGTCAAGTTCGACGACGTCGCCGACTACTTCAACCTGACGGGCGGCGAGCCGACCCTGCACCCGGATTTTTTGAAGATCGTGGCCCTCCTGCGCACCGAGTTCCCCAAGTCCTTGGTCCGCGTGCTCTCGAACGGGCGCCTGTTCTCCTACGAGGACTTCGCCCGGAGGACGATGGGCGTGGGGCTCACGCCCTTCGAGGTGGCCGTGCCGCTCTTCGGCTACGACGCGCCGACCCACGAGGCCACCTCGCGTACCCCGGGCTCCTTCGAGCAGACGATGGCCGGCCTCGAGAACCTCCGCAAGCACCGCCTCCCCGGCCAGCGCGTGGAGATCCGGGTC
This sequence comes from bacterium, assembly GCA_004322435.1. Taxonomy (GTDB): domain Bacteria; phylum Elusimicrobiota; class Elusimicrobia; order UBA1565; family UBA1565; genus SCTT01. The sequence goes on along the minus strand of SCTT01000575.1, from coordinate 9,073 downwards.
ATCGTGACGCGCATCCAGCTCAAGAGCCTCAAAGGCCTCTTGGACATGGTGCTCGAACGCCTGAGCTGGGTGGACCAGGTGGTGTTCCTGTTCGTGGAGCTCGAGGGCTTCGCCGAGCAGTACCGCGACCGCGTGAACCTGACGATGACCGAGGCCGCGGCGGCGCTCGACGCCCTGCACGACCGCCTCGCGCGCCTGCCGCAGGCGAGGCTCTACCACTTCCCGCTGTGCGCGGTCCCCGAGCGCCTGTGGCCCTACGTCTATAACACGCTGGCGCCCTTCAAGGTGACCTGGCTCGAGGGCTGCGCCTCCTGCGCGCACCGGGAGCAGTGCGTGGGGGTCCATCGCAGCTACGTCAAACATATGGGGGCTCCCGACATCCGGCCCATCGCCGAGGCCCGCTGCGTCCCTCAGACGGGCGACCGCTATCACCCTTTTGCGCTGCCGGAATATGACAAATGTCGATAAATCCAGGGGAAATGTTGGTAAAGACCGGTTAAAGACGCCTTGCGGCAGAACGGCGGGCCGCCTATACTTCCTTAATAAACCCACCCTATGAGCGAAGAACACATCGTATCGTCCGTGACCGTAGCGATGGAGATCGAGGCCCCGAAGGACAAGGCTTTCGCCGTCTCCGCCGACCATTTCCAGCTCCCGCGCTGGGCGCACCCGGTGCAAGCCGTGCGCATGAAGGACGGCCGTCAGGAGGTGGACTATCTTCTGCCGGACGGCGTCGTGACTTGTCCCAGCGTCGGGCGGACCGACGCCGAGCTCGGCACGGCGGACTGGACGGTCGAGCTCCCGAAGGGCGGGCCGCTCAAGGTCTTCTCCCGCGTGCTGGCGCTGGGCGAAGCCCGCTCGGTGTTCATGCTGACCTTGCTCTCGCCGCCCATGCCGCGCCGCCGCATCAAGGACGCCTATATGGTCGTCCAGAAGAACCTGCTCAAGGACTTGGAGAAGTTCAAGGAGATCGTCGAGCAGGGCAAGCCCTCGCCGGGCCCCCAGCCGAAGAACCTGGCTCCCTCCGAGCCGCCCGCGGCCAAGAAGCCCAAGAAGGCCAAGAAAACGGCATGAGGTTCACGGTCTCGGCGCGCAACAACGAGGTCTCTTTCTCGCTTCCAAAGAAGCTCAACGCGCTCGAGCTCGTGCAGGGCGCGGCGCACGTCCTGACCGACCGCGCCACCGCCTTCGTCGAAGAGTCGAAGACCGATTGGAAGCTGACGCTGTCGGCCAAGCGTGACGAGGGCGCGGCCGGCCTGCGCGCGCTGGGCCGCGAGTTCGTCGACGAGGTCTTGAACCAAGCCGTGCGCCAGCGCCTGGTGGCCAACGCCCGGCCGGTCTTCGAGCACATCGTCTCGCGCGCCGTCGTGTCGGCGCGGCGCAATCCCGAGGACAAGGACCAGCCCGCCGCCGCGCGCGACGCGGAGCTCGCGCCCGCCGACAAGGCGGAGCTCGAGCGCCTCATCGCCGAGGCCGAGGCGGAGCTCGCCGCGCGGCGCAAGGGCGGCGCTTTGAAGGAGACCGCGAAGACCTGGGAAGAGAGGCATGGCCATCCCCGCACCGGCCGCTGAACCGCGGCTCCGCCCGCGCCTGACTCCCCTGTCCGGGGCGGAGCGCCTCCGCCTGGCGGAGGGCTCGGTGGGCGCGGCCGCCTACCGGAAGGTCGGCTCCCGGTGGCTCGTCAGCGCCGAGCACGGCGGCTGGGCGATGCTGACCGAGCCCGACCTGCGCGCGTACCTTGAAGGCCGCCTCGACCCCGCGGGGGCGGCGTATGCCGAGCTCCGGATGCGGGGGCTCATCCGGGACCGCCTCGATTTCGACTCCCTGGCCGGCCTGTGGAGCGAGAAGGACGCCTTCCTGTTCCGCGCGCCGTCTTTGCACATCGTCGTCGCGACGCTGCGCTGCAACCACAAGTGCCTGTACTGCCATTCGAGCGTCGTGGGCCTCGACCAGGTCGACAAGGACATGACGCTCGAGACCGCGCGCAAGACCGTGGACCTGGTCTTCGAGTGCCCGAACCCCGCGCTCATCGTCGAGTTCCAGGGCGGCGAGCCGCTGCTCAACTGGCCGGTGGTCAAGTACGTGACCCGCGCGACGCGCCTCAAGGCGCGCGCCGCCCGGCGGACGGCCTTCGTCACGATGGTTTCCAATTTCAGCCTGATGGACGAGGAGAAGGCCGCCTTCCTCGCGGAAGAGAAGGTCGGCGTGTGCACCTCTTTGGACGGCCCGGCCGAGCTCCACGACAAGAACCGCCTCTGGACCGGCGGCGCCAGCCACGCCTCCGCCGTGCGCTGGCTGCGCTGGTTTCAGGACGCGGCCGACTCGCCGCGCGGGGGCTACCGGCCCGGGGCGCTCATGACGACGACCCGCCTGAGCCTGTCGATGCCGGAGCGCATCGTCGACGAGTACCTGGGCCTGGGGATGCCCGGCATCTTCCTCCGGCCCCTGAGCCCCGTGGGCTTCGCGAAGCGCTCCTGGGGCACCATCGGCTACACGGTGGAGGAGTTCCTGCGCTTCTACCGCCGGGCCCTCGATTACATCATCCACGTCAACAAGAGCGGGACCTACTTCTACGAGCGCCACATCCTGACCTTGCTCACCAAGGTGATGCTCTCGAAGGACCCCGGCTACGTGGACCTGCGCTCTCCCTCCGGGGCGGCCTTCGGCGTCCTGGCCTACGACTACGACGGGGGCGTCTACACCGGCGACGAGGCCCGGATGGTCGCCCAGGAGGGGCAGGGCCTCTTTCGCGTCGGCGAGGTCGGGAAGACCCCCTACAACGACATCTTCGAGACGGGCCTCGTGAAGGCCGCGGCGGCCGCGTCCGCCCTCGAAAACCAGCCGCTGTGCTCGCAGTGCACCTACCGGCCCTGGTGCGGGGTGGACCCCGTCTACAACATGCAGACCCAGAAGTCGCTGTGGGGGCGCATGCCCGATAATGACAGATGTCACCTTTACATGGGACTCTTTGATATCCTATTCGAGAAGCTGCAGGACCCGGACGGCCGGGCGGTCTTCGAGTCTTGGCTCGAGGCCGCGCCCCGGCCCTCTCCGGAAGGTCCCGCAGCCCAAGCCGCATGCGCCACGGAGACTCCATGAGATCAGCCGCGTTCGCCGCCGTCCTCGCGCTCGCCGCAGTGCCGTCCCGGGCCCAGCTCCCCGAGAAGAAGGGCCACGCCCCGGACCCGGGCCAGGTCTGCTCGCAGGACGTCAAAGACGACAAGACGCTGATCGCCCAGGGATTTTTCTGGATGAAGGATACGCGCACCGTCGAGCGCATGACCGGCAAGCTGGTCGCCCACCTCGTCTGCAAGGCCAAGGACGAGAAGGCCAAGGACCCCTGCCAGGCCATCGACAAGATGCAGCCGGCCTTCAAGTACGACAAGGAGATCGGCACCCAGATCGCCCGTTGCCAGTTCCTCAACAGCTACGCCGACTTCTGGTGGGAGCTGATGACGGCCGACAAGAAGCAGCGCAAGTTCCCCGCCTGCGCGGCGCACCTCGACACGCTGCGCGCCCCGGTCAAGTTCTTCGACTTAAGCGGGACTTTGCCCGCCAACCTCCGCGACCCGGGCAACGACGGCGGCTTCTGGAACGTCTGCCGCTGGATCTCGGACGCGATGCAGAAGGGCGTCACCGGCAGCTACTGCGACCCGCGCACGAAGTACTGGCTCTCGAAGGAGGTCCCCGAGGCGCTCTGGAAGACCTACTGCGACGCGGCGGCCCAGCTGTGGGTGGACGGCGACGAGAAGTTCTGCGACCTGCAGAAGCCCGACGACGAGCTCTGCCGCTCGGAGGCCGCGCTGACGCGCTCCTTCAAGGCCCGCTCCTACGCCGCCTGCCCGCCCACCGGCGTCGAGCGCGGCCTGTGCCTCAACAAGCTCTCGGAACGCCCCGGGTCCGGCTGTTCGCTGGCCTGGAGCGACTTAAAGGACAGCTACTGCACCGAGCGGTCCCAGATCAAGCCCGAAGACATGCCTAAGAAGAAGTCCGGCACGAAAGGCGCCGGCGGACGATAGCGGAGGACCCCATGGCTGATAAAAAGAGCAAGAAGACGGGCGCCAAGAAGGCGAAGCGCAAGCTGCTGCCCGAGGCGAAGAAAGGGGCCGCCGTTTTCCTCACGTCCGAGGAAGGCAAGGTGGTCAAGCAGGACGTGGTGAAGACCGCGATGGCGCTGGGCATCATCGGCACGGCGCTCTTAAAGAGCGCCCAAGAGCTGCCCGCCGCGGCCCACAACAACTACCTGCACAACTCGGGCGGCTTGGGCTCGCACGTCAGCCACGCCAGCCACGGCTCGCACGGGAGCCACGGCTCGCACGGCAGCCACGGCTCGCACGGGAGCCACGGCTCACACGGCAGCCACGGCTCGCACGGCAGCCACTTCTCCTTCTAGGCCGGCCCGTCGCCGGGAGGTCCCGTCGTGCCCGACGTCCCCGTCCGGGTCCACGAGCTGTTCCTAGGCTACGCCTGCAACGAGCGCTGCCTGTTCTGCTCCCAGGAGTTCGCCTGGAGGCGGGACCCTTTCCTGCCCTACGAGGACGCCGCGCGCCGGGCCTGGACCGCGTACCGCGACGGCGCGCGGGTGCTCGTCATCAACGGCGGCGAGCCGACCCTCTACGACCCGCTGGAGCGGCTGGTCGCCTTCGCGCGCAAGACCGGCTTCGCCGAGGTCCATCTGCAGACCAACGGCCTCCGCCTCGCCGACCCCGCCTATGCGGCGGCGCTGGTGCGGGCGGGGCTGACGCTGGCGCGCTTCTCCATCCACGGACATACGCCCGCCCTGCACGACGCGCAGACGCAGGTGCCGGGCTCGTTCGCGAAAGCCTGGGCGGGTCTCGAGAACCTCAAAGGGTTGGGCGCCGAGGTCGGCGTCAACGTGGTCTTAAACAAGCTCAACCTCGCCTCGCTGGCCGAGACGACCGGCTGGTTCGTGGACCAGGGGGCCGGGGACGTGGGGCTCATCTTCCCGCTCTTCGAGGGGGACATGGCGCATTACGAGGGGCGCACGCGCCTGACGCTCACCGAGGCGGCCGCCGCGGTGCGCGCCGCTTTTGCCGAGTTCCGCCGCCGCGGCGCCGAGCCGCCCTTCCTGCTCAACATGCCGCCCTGCGTGCTGCCCGGCTACGAAGGGAGGATCCTCCGCTGGGGCCGCGACTCGGCCGCGCTCTACGACCGCGGCCGCACGCTCCTCGTGGACCCCGAGGATTACCGCCTCGACCGACCCGAGGCGGCCAAGGACCTCTCCGCCTCCGCCGTCGAGGGGAAGGCCAAGCCCGCCTCGTGCGCGGCGTGCGTGTACGCGGACCGCTGCCACGGCTACGAGCGGCGCTATCTGGAGCGCTTCGGCGCGGGCGAGCTCAAGCCGCTCAAGGCCGTCCCCGAGCCTTTCTCCCGCGGCTGGAAGGGCGTGCGCTCCTGGCGGCGGATGCTGACGCGCAAAGAGCATGAAGCGATCCGGGCGGCCCGCGCGTGAAAGCCCTCGAGGTGCTCTTGAGCTACGCCTGCAACGAGGCGTGCGCGTTCTGCTCGCAGGAGCTGTCCTGGCGCAAGGCCGAAGGGCTCCCGTTCGCGCTCGTCGCGCGCGAGCTCTACGCGGCGGCCAAGGACGGCTTTGAGAGCGTGTGCTTCACCGGCGGCGAGCCGACGCTGCGCAAGGATCTGCCGCAGATGCTGGCGCTCGCGCGCAAGCTGGGATTCAAGTACCTGCGCGTGCAGACCAACGGCCTCAAGTTCGCCGAGCCCGGCTACGCGGCCGACCTGCGCGCCGCCGGCGCGACGAACCTGCGGGTCTCCATCCACGGCGACGCCGCCCTGCACGACCGGCTCGTCAAGGTCCCCGGCGCGTGGGCCAAGGCCTGGGCCGGGGCCGAGGCGGCCCGCACGGCGGGGCTGGGCGTGGGCGTCAACTACGTCTTAAACGGCGAAAACGACGCCGCGCTCCCGGCCTTCTGCGCCGACCTCCTCGCGCGGGGCTTAAACGACCTCGTGGTCATCCACCCGCTCTACGAGGGCGACCTCCTCGCCCATGAGGCGCGTATGAGCCTGCCGCCCGCGCGCGCCGCCGCCGCCGCCCGCGCGGCCGCGGCGGCCTACAAGAAGGCGGGGGCCGAGGGCCTGCGCCTCTTGAACCTCCCGCCCTGCGCCGCGCCCGAGCTCACCCACCTGATGCTCGCCTGGTCGCCGCACAGCCTGCTCGTCGTGGACGCCGCGGGCCGGCCCGTGGACCTCTACATGGCCTCGCATGACGACCGTCTGCACGCGGGGCCGTGCGGTTCTTGTACGCTTCAAGACGAATGTCTGGGCTTCAAACGGAGCTGGCTCAAACGCTTCCCGGACGCCGGAGGCTTCGCGCCGGTGGCCGCGGCGCCGGCCGCGCCGCGCTCGGGGACGCGCATCCTCCGGCGCGGCGGCGGGGCCTTCGAGGCGGGCCGCCATGAGCTCGCGCGCGCCGTCGCTCCGGTGGCGGGACAGGCGGGCGGGCGTCCGGCCCTCGCGGTGGAGCGCATGAGCGTCACCCTCGACGCCGACGCGGGACGGGTGTCCGAGTCCCGCGTCGTGTGGGAGGAGGCCCTCGCCCATGCCTGACGCGCCCTTCTGGCAGAAGTGCAACAGCCACTGCGTGATGTGCACGAACTCGGACGCCTACATCGACGAGCCCGACGAGAAATACTCCTTGGAGAAGCACCGCGAGAAGATCGCGGCGCTGCGGGCGAACCCCGAGGACCGCTACGTCTACTACCGCAACGGCGAGCACGGCGGCTACTTCCTCTTCACCGGCGGCGAGCCCACGCTCAACCCGCGCTTTCTGCGCCTTTTGGGCGAGTACCGCTCCGCCTTCCCCGACTGGCCGATGACGCTGCTCACCAACGGGCGCACCTTCTGCGACGAGCCCTTCGCGCGCGACACGATGCGCCTGGGCGGGCGCCCGTTCGCGGTGGCCATCCCCATCCACGGCCCGGACGCCAAGACCCACGACTCGGTGACCCGCGACCCCGACAGCTTCGACGAGACGGTGGCGGGCCTGCACCACGTGCTGCGTCACCGGACGGCGGGTCAGGAGGTCGAGGTGCGGGTCATCCTGCACCGGCGTCCCACCGAGTGGCTCCCGAAGACGCTTGATTTCCTCGCGCGCGAGTTCCCCGACACCTCCGCCTACCGCCTGACCTTGGTCTACTTCGAGTCGGAGGGCCAGGCCGAGAAGAACTTCGAGCACATCAAGATCTCGCTGACCGACTGCGCGAAGGCCGTGGCCTCATGCGCCGACGCCTTGGACGCCTTCGCCGACGCCCGGCTCTACCACTTCCCGCTGTGCGTGCTGCCGGAACGCCTGTGGCCGCGCGCCTGGCGGACTTTGCCCTCCTACGAGATCCGCCACGTGGACGCTTGCCGGCGCTGCGCGATGAGCGACGCCTGCATGGGCCCGCACGACTGGTACGCGAAGGCCTACGGCGTGGAGGAGTTCAAGGCCTTCGCCCGCCGGCGGGTCTTCGAGCCGACCGGAAACCCCTTCCACCCCATCGCGCGCCTGGGCGAGGGCGAGACCGACTGGACCCCGCCGCCCCCGGAGGACGTCGCCAAAGACGAGGGCGCCCGGTGGTAGCGGCCGTCCTCGCGGCGCTCCTCGCGGCGCCGGCCTTGTCCGCTCCCGACGCGGCCGCTTGGGCCGAGGCGGTGGACTGGCCGCTTTTGCGCTACGCGGCCGACCTCGCCGAGGGCGAGGGCCGCCCCGAGGCGGGCCTCCTCGAGCTCGACGCGGCGACCGCGGTCCTCCTCAAGGTCTCCGTCGAGTCGGACCTGGGCTCGGGCGGCTACCGCGTGCACAACCTGGACGGGAAGACCGTGCCGCTCGGGTACCGGACCGCGCGGGGCGCCGAGGACGCCCAACGCGCCGCGCTCGCCGCCCTCCTCGAGCGCCGCGGCGCGGAGCTGCCGGCGCGCTTCTCGAAGCCCTCTTTGGACTGGCTCGCCGAGCAGTCGGCCGCGCTCGCCGAGGCCTCGGCGTACCGGCCGGCGGCCGTCCTCGCCGACTGGCGCTTCTTCGGGTTCCGCCGGGGCGGCGTCGTGGACCTGCCGGGTCTGGGCACGCGCTCCCGCGCGCAGACCCTCAAGATGCTGCGGGCGCTCGGGACCGGGCGTCCGGAGCGGCCGTTCGCCGAGCCGGTGCGCGCGGCGCTGCGGGCGGTCTGGCTCGCCGCCCAGACCTCCGCCCACGAGACCCAGTACCTCCTGACGGGGGCCCAGGTGCGCGCGGCGGCCCTGGCCCTTTATCCGGAGTTGCCGCGCTGGGCCGCGGCGTCGCCGCCGGAGGAGGCCGGGCTCCCCTGGCCCGAGCTCCTCGCAATGGCTCGCGCCGAGCTCGCGCCCGCCCGCCGCGGACGCCCGGGCGCGCTGTGGGCGGGCCTCGACGCCAACGCCGCTCGGCTCTTGGCCGACGCGGCCGTCCTGCTCGCGCGCCGCGGCGCGCCGGAGGCCGCGCGGCCGGCCGCGCAGCCTCCCGCCTCCCGCCGCTGGTTTTCGGACGTCACGTCGTCGGCGAACTTCCTTGTGGGCTCGCGGGACGCGCTCGACGTCGTCACCGCCGGGGCGTCCGTCCTCGATTACGACAAGGACGGCCTGCCGGACCTGATGGTCGGCTACGCGGTGGCCCGGGGCGGGACGCTGTGGCGCAACCGCGGCGGGATGCGCTTCGAGCTGGCGCCCGGGGCCCTGGGCGAGGGCGGGCAGCGCTCGGCTCCGGTCGACTTCGACGGCGACGGCTGGACGGACCTCCTGGTCCTGGGGGACAACGAGTCCCCGACGCGCCTTTTGCGCAACGACAGCGGCCGGTTCCTGGACGCCGGGGCCGCGCTGGGCTTCACGCCGCCGCGCGGCATCGTCGAGAGCGGGGTCTGGTTCGACGCCGACGGAGACGGGGACCTCGACCTCTACCTCGTGTATCTGGGCCGGACCATCGACCGCGTGGGTCCCGACGCCGAGGGCGCCAACGGCTCGCCGAACGTGTTCTACTTAAACGACGGCGGGAAGCTGCGCGAAGCGACCTCCGGCTCGGGCCTCGAGGACGGGCACTGGGGGT
>SCTT01000574.1 GCA_004322435.1 bacterium | reverse complement strand
AGACGATGCGGTCGGGGGGGATGCCGCGCGTCTTCGTCAGGTAGCCGTAGGCCGCGTCGGCGTCCAGGTAGGTGCCCTTCTCCGTCGGCGAGCCCTCGCTCTTCCCGAAGCCGCGGTAGTCGAAGACGAAGACGTTCAGCCCGAGCCTGTGGAGGATGGCCGCCTTCTCGACCCGGTTCGAGATGTTTCCGGCGTTGCCGTGGCAGAACAGGACGGTGAGGCCCGGCTTGGCGGCCGGGATGAACCAGCCGTTGAGCTTGACCCCGTCGGCCGCCGTCAGCGTCACGTCCTCGAACTCCATCCCCAGGGAACGCGGGATGACGGTGATGACCTTGTTTGGGTAGAAGAGCTTGTTGCGCTCGAGCCAGCGCACCCCGGCCCAGAGAGCCACGGCCGCGAGGACGAGGGCGGCGGAGCCGATGCGCAGAAGAGACAGGGCGACGGTCTTGAGCTGGGGGGGCATGGGGCCTCTCGTCTGAAACGAAAGCAATAATCGTGCCGCCCGGCTAGGCCCCTGACCTCGCCGGACAAATGTCGCCTTGCGCCCCCGGGAGAGCGGGGCTACCCTATGCCCATGACCCCTCTTGCGCTCCTGGGGCTGTGCGCGGCTGTCGCCGCGGCCGCCGAATCGGCCCCCTTCATGGCCGTCGAGCTCAAGATGGCCCCCTTCCAGGGCGCCGACGCGGCCCACACGCAGAAGAAGGCCGAGGCGTTCCTCGCCAAGGCGGGCTATAAGGTCCTCTCCTACCAGGACAACGAGGCCGTCCGCGCCGCCGACGTGAAGCTCGCACCCGGCCCCGAGGGCCAGTTGGCGGGGGTCCGCCGGGGCTTCGAGCGGATGAACGTCCTGCGCACGCTGCGGGGCAAGCCCAACGTGTCGAAGGTCGTCGAGTACGACGACGGCCGCATCGGCGTCTACTTCCTGCCGTTCGTCTACCGCCCGCAGGCCGACGGGCTCAAGTTCTTCCTGCCCGAGGGCGCCAAGCTCAGCTACCACGTCAACCCCGCGATGAAGGGGTTGTGGGTGGAGTTGGACGTCTCGAGGGAGAAAGACCCCCAAGCCGCCGCCCGCGAGTTCGCCCGCCGCTATCCCGACCAGGTCGCCTCGGCCGACATCAGGATCAAGGTCGAGGTGATGAAGGTCGAGACGCGCTAGCCCCGCTCCCTCAAAATAAGCCCTTCCAAGTCCGTTTTCCTATTGCGCAACCTGCGATTTCTTGATAAATAGTGGGTCACGCCCGCGTCCTATTAAGGGAAGCGGAGCCAGGGAGCGTCTATGGCCTATCGCGTCCGCCGGATCGACCCGTTCTGGATGGCCCATCCTGCCGTGATCGCCGCCGCCGTCGTCGGCCTGGTCCTGGCCCTCCTCGGCTACTCGAAGGGCAACCCCGGCCTCTCCATCGTCGGCGGCGTGCTGCTCGGCATCGGCGTCCTCGTGGCGACGAAGCCCGCGGTCACCGGCGTCCTCGGCACCCTGGGGTTCTTCGGCGGCATCGTCAACTTCGTGGTGCTCCCGAACGCCCAGCTCGGCGGGGCGTCCTTGCCCTGGAAGCTCGTCTCCACGCTCTTCTTCGCGCTGCTCTACACGGTGCTGATGGAGGCGCTCGTCCTCGTCGTGGCGGCGCTCTACAACCTGTTCGCCGGGTCGATGGGCGCCGGGGCCGTCGAGCTCGAGATCGAAGACTCGGGCGCCGACACCCCGGAAGGATAAGCGCTTGCGCCTGAACATCGTCTGCGCGATGCGGGACCCCAATAGGGCCGGGGTCCTCCTCGAGGCCCTGTCCCGCAACGGCTATACGACCACGGTCGTCCAGCGGGCCAAGGAGCTCACCTCGCTGTTCGCGCAGCGCCCCTGCGACCTGCTCGTCCTCGGCCAGACGTTGGCCGACGGCGACGGGCTCGAGATGCTCAAGACCCTGCGCGGGCGCGGGCCGACGCGCGGCATGGCCATCATCGCCCTCTTGGACCACCAGCCCCAGTCCATCCAGGAGATCCCCGGCGTGCGGCGCCTGCCCGCGGGCTTCGGCGCCCCGGCCCTGCGCCCCACGGGCGGCCTGCCCGGCCAGACGCCCCAGCCCGAGCGCAAGGCCAATCCCCGCATCCTGTTCTTCCAGTCGGGCGCCGACGAGTGCCTGACCTTGGACCAGGACGTGGCCGAGTGCGTGGCCCGCATCAAGGCGGTGCTGCACCGGACGATGTCGAAGCCCCAGGAAGAGGTCCTGACGATGGGGCCCATCGAGCTGAACCTGACGAGCTACACCCTGCACGTCAGCGGCAAGAACGTGCCGCTGACCTCGAAGGAGCTCGACCTCCTCTACGTCTTCCTCAGCTCCCCCAACCGCGTCCTGAGCCGCCCGTACCTGATCGAGCGCGTCTGGGGCTACAACTACTTCGGCTCGCCGCGCACCGTGGACGTCCACGTCCGGCGCCTGCGCGAGAAGCTCGCGAAGGCCGCGCGCTTCATCACGACCGTCCCCTGCGTCGGCTACAAGCTCATACCGCCCGGTTCGCTCTAGGAGACTCCCCCATGCCCGACAACGCCCCCGTGAAACTCCTGGTCATCGACGACGACGCCCACCTGCGCGAGAGCCTCGCCGAGGTGCTCGAGCTCGACGGCTTCGAGTGCCTGCAGGCCGGCGCCGCCGCCGAGGGCATCGCGACGGCCAAGAAGCACAACCCGAAGGTCGTCATCATGGACATCCAGCTGCCGGACTCCTCGGGGTTCCAGATCTGCCAGGAGCTGCGCAAGCACTCGCGCGAGGCCATCCTCATCATGATGACCGGCCGCTTCCTCTCCTCCGAGGAGAAGACCCAGGGCTTCCAGCTCGGGGCCGACGAGTACCTGACGAAGCCCTTCGACCTCCAGGAGCTCTCGGTGCGCATCCGCCAGCTCCTGTCCCGCGGCCGGAGCTGACCACGGCCGACGGGGACGGGGACGTGGAAGAGGCCCCCGCGCCCGAGGCCGTCGGCGGGCGCGGCAAGCTCGCCTACAAATTCCTCCTCTGGTTCATGCTCATCTCGCTGGCGCCGATGGGCGTCGTCGGCTGGCACCTCATCGGCATCTCCCAGGGCGTCCTCAAGGAGGAGTCGCTGCGCCACCAGCAGTCGCTGGCGGTCGGCTTCGCCGAGACGGTCTCGAACTACATCGCGACCTTCAAGACCGTCCTCACCATCGCCAGCCGCCTCGAGGGCTTCGCGCAGATGGACCCGGTCAAACAGGAGCGGAACTTGAACCGCGTGATGCAGCAGCACGCGGCCTTCCTCGAGCTGTCGGTCTTCGACGCGGTCGGCCGGGAGACCGTGCGCATGGGGCGCTTTTTGCAGGAGCAGCCGCAGATGCGCGACTTCGCCGACCAGGAGTCCTTCCGGGCCGCGCTCGACAAGGGCGAATACGTCGGCGGCCTGGTGCGGTTCCAGGGCCTCTACCCCACTTTGACCATCTCGGTGCCCATCTTCGAGGCCGTCGGGGGCCAGACCGTCAAGCGCGGGGTCCTCTTGGGCCGCGTGAGCCTCAACGGCCTCTCGCAGATGCTCCGCCAGGAGTTCCCCGAGAAGGGGCGCAGCCAGGCGGCCGTCGTCGCAGGCGACGTCAAGGACAACTTCCTCGTCGCGCATTCCAACCCCAGCGAGGCCTTCAAGGCCGACGCGCACCTCCCCGAGGAGGTCCTCAAGGTCATCTTGACCCAGGCCGCGCGCCACGGGGGCGGCGAGGTGGAGCTCAAGGACGGCTCGCGGCTTCTGGGCGCGTTCGCCGAGGTCAAGGACACGGGCTGGATCGTCTACGTGCAGCAGCCCACCGAAAGCGCGTACCTGGCGGCCACCCAGATGCGCGCGCAGGTCGTGCGGGTGCTGTTGTGGGTCGTGGTCATCACCTTGCTTTTGTCGCTGGCCGTGGCCGGCCACATCACCCAGCCCATCCGGGTCCTCCAGCAGGCCGCCGAGCGCCTCACCGCCGGCCAGTTCGAGGACCTGCCGGAGATGACCCTCACCAACGACGAGATCGGCGACCTCGCGCAGTCCTTCATCCACATGTCGGACTCCCTCAAGGAGAAGACCGGCGAGCTGCTGCACGCCAAAGACGAGCTCACCAAGTACGGCAGGGACCTCGAGCGCCGCGTCGAGGCGCGCACCCGGGAGCTCAAGGCGGCCCAGGACGAGCTCATCAAGAAGGAGCGGCTCGCCGCCATCGGCCAGATGGCCTCCGTCGTCGGCCACGAGATCCGCAACCCTCTGGCCGTCATCAACAACTCCATCTTCTTCATCAAGACCAAGATGACCAAGGAAGGCATCCTGGACCAGAAGGTGGAGCGCCACATCTCCATCATCCAGTCCGAGGTCAAGCAGGCCAACTCCATCATCGACGAGATCCTGACCTATTCGCGCTCCAAGGAGCTCAAGCCCGAGGTCCTCAAGCTCAACCACTGGATCGAGGAGATGCTCTCCATCTACCCCTTCCCGGCCCACATCACCGTCGCCAAGAACCTCGACGCGCGCGACCCCGTCGTGTACATGGACCCCGAGGAGATGAAGCAGGCCATCCGGAACCTCATGGGCAACGGCATCGAGGTCATGCCCCAGCAGGGGACCGTCAAGGTGGGGACCCAGATCGTGGACCGGAGCTGGGTGCGCATGGACGTCGGCGACACCGGCCCCGGCATCCCGCAGGACGTCTTGGAGAAAATCTTCACCCCCTTCTACACCACCAAGGCCCGCGGCACCGGCCTCGGGCTCGCCGTCGTCAAGAAGGTCGTCGACCGGCACGGCGGGCGCGTCGAGGTGGCCACCGAGGTCGGGCGCGGGACGATGTTCAGCCTGTTTTTGCCGCTGCACGAGCCGGGCAAGGCGCCGTCCGCGCCGGCCGCCGCCCAGGCCTCGCGCCCCGCCCCGCCCGCCACGGCGCCGCCCGCGCCGGCCGCCCGCACCGAACCGCCTCAGACCGTGCGCACCCACGCGCGGCCCCCGGGAGCCTAGACTATGGCAGTGAAAATCCTCGTCGTGGACGATGACGCGAACCTGCGCGAGAGCGTGCGGGACAACCTCGAGCTCGAGGGCTACGAGGTCACGGAAGCCGGCACCGGCGCCGAGGCCATGAAGGCCGTCGTCACCGGCTTCTTCGACGTGATCCTGATGGACTTCAACCTCCCGGATTCGACCGGCATCGACGTCATCCGGGACATCCGGAAGGTCAACACCGAGTCCGAGATCCTGATGCTGACGGCGCACGCGTCGCTCGACACCGCGCTCAAGGCCATCCGCGAGTCGGTCTACGACTTCCTCGTCAAGCCCGTCGACTTCGACGTCTTGAAGCGCGCCATCGCCAAGGCCGTCGAGAAGCTGCGCCTCATCCAGGACAACCGGCGCCTCATCGAGGACCTGCGCAAGGCCAACGAGCAGCTGCTGTATCTGTCGAACATGAAGTCCAAGTTCCTGTCGATGGCCTCGCACGACCTGTCGAACTCCCTGATGACCCTGCAGGTCTCCCTCGAGATGCTCATCGGCAGCATGAACCCCTCCGACGAGCAGAAGAAGCGCATGCTGTACATCTCCAACGGCATCTCCCAGCTCTCGCGGCTCATCGAGGACCTGGTGGACTGGGCCTCCATCGAGTCGGGCAAGTTCCGCCTCGAGATGGAGTCCCAGGACCCCGGCAAGATCCTCGAGGACTGCGTCGGGGCCCAGCTCACGCGCGCCTCCCAGCGCGGCATCGCGCTCAAGGCCGACATCGGCAAGGGCCTGCCGAAGGTCGCGGCCGACAAGCGGCGCGTCACGCAGGTGCTCGGGAACCTCCTCGAGAACGCCCTGCGGCACACCGCGAAGGGCGGCTCGGTGACCGTCTCGGCCGTCAAGCACGAGGGGGCGGTCCGCATCGGCGTCACGGACACCGGCGAGGGCATCGACCCCTCCGAGATCCAGAAGATCTTCGAGAGCTTCTACCAGCCGCAGAGCTCGCACGCGGCGCGCGGGCGGCTGGGGCTGGGGCTGTCGATCTCCAAGGAGATCGTGCACAGCCACGGCGGCAAAATCTGGGTGGAGTCGCAGGGCAAGGGCAAGGGCGCGTCCTTCCTGTTCACCATCCCCGCCGAGAAGGGCGGCAAGAAGTAGGCAATATTTGTTAGATTCTCGAGCCGGAGAGCCCAGGAGGCTGCTATGGCCGCACCCCAATCCAAGCGCAAGCTGACCATCCTCATCGCCGACGACCAGACCCTGTTCCGCGAGGGCATCAAGGACCTCCTCGACAACGAGAAGACGGTCACGGTGGTGGGCGAGGCGGCCGACGGCCTGGAGGCCGTCCGGCTCGCCAAGAAGCTCAAGCCCAACGTCGTGCTGATGGACATCAAGCTCCCCCAGCTCGACGGCATCTCGGCCACCCGCCAGATCCGCAAGGAATGCCCGGACACGAACGTCCTGGTCCTCTCCTCCTTCGAGGATGAGGCCCACGTCATGGAGTCCATCCAGGCCGGCGCCAACGGCTACCTCTCGAAGATGCTCCCCGCCGCGGAGCTCGTCAACGCGCTCAAGACCTTCGCCAACGAGGGCGTGATGATCCCCCAGCCCGTCATGGGCAAGCTCATCCAGGGCCTGCGCTCGATGTCGAACGCGACGGCCGAGGCGACCTTGGTCGCGCTGACGAAGACCGAGATCCGGGTCCTGTCCCTCTTGGGGCGCGGCAACGCCAACAAGGAGATCGCGGCGACCTTGGGCTGCTCGGTCAAGACCATCAAGAACCACTTGAACAGCGTCTTCCAGAAGCTCGACGTCTCGAACCGCACCGAGGCGGTCGTGAAGGGCATCGAGATCGGCCTCATCTCCGCCGAAGAATCGTCCTAAGCGACCCTCACCCCATCCCTCTCCCGCTTGCGGGAGAGGGAGAGAGGGTGAGGGAGCGTGTCGAAGGGCCCGGAAAAAATCCGGGCCCTTTGCCGTTTTTCGGGTTGACCGCGGACAACCCAATCGCTTAGAATCAAGAGGTCCCGAGGAGACTGGGGTTCTGAAACCCTGAAGTCTGACACCGGAGGCGTGAATCCGA
>SCTT01000573.1 GCA_004322435.1 bacterium | reverse complement strand
CGACATCACGAAGCTCGGGTGGCCGTTGGCGCAGCCCAGGTTCACGAGCCGGCCCTCGGCGAGGATGGTCAGCTTCTTGCCCGACGGGAGGACGTACTGGTCCACCTGGGGCTTGATGTTGACCTTCTTGACCTTCTTGTCGTTGTTGAGGCTGGCGATGTCGATCTCGAGGTCGAAGTGGCCGATGTTGCAGACGATGGCCTGGTCCTTCATGGCGTCCAGGTGCTCGCGGCGGATGATGTCGCAGCAGCCCGTCGAGGTGACGAAGATGTCGCCCAAGGGGGCGGCGTCTTCCATCGTGACGACCTGGTATCCTTCCATCGCCGCCTGCAGCGCGCAGATGGGGTCGATCTCGGTGATGAGGACGCGGGCGCCCTGGCCGCGCAGCGACTGCGCGCAGCCCTTGCCCACGTCGCCGTAGCCGGCGACCACGGCGACCTTGCCCGCGATCATGACGGAGGTCGCGCGCTTGATGCCGTCCAAGAGCGACTCGCGGCAGCCGTAGAGGTTGTCGAACTTGGACTTCGTGCAGGAGTCGTTGACGTTGATGGCCGGGATGGGGAGCTTGCCGGCCTTCTCGCGCTCGTAGAGGCGGTGCACGCCGGTCGTCGTCTCTTCCGAGAGGCCGACGATCTGCTTGAGCAGGTCGGCGTTCTTGTCGATGACGATGTTCGTGAGGTCCCCGCCGTCGTCCAAGAGGATGGTCGGGCCGGAGCCGTCGGGCCAGCGCAGGGTCTGCTCGATGCACCAGTCGTATTCGGGCTCGGTCATGCCCTTCCAGGCGAAGACCGCCGTCTTGCCGGCCTTCGCGATGGCGGCGGCGGCGTGGTCCTGGGTCGAGAAGATGTTGCAGGAAGACCACCGGACGCTGGCCCCGAGGGCTTCGAGCGTCTCGATGAGGACGGCGGTCTGGATGGTCATGTGGAGGCAGCCGGCGATGCGGGCGCCCTTCAGGGGCTGCTTCGCGCCGTATTCCTCGCGCAGGGCCATCAGGCCCGGCATCTCGGTCTCGGCGATCTCGATCTCCTTGCGGCCCCAATCGGCGAGGGCGATGTCCTTAACTTTGTAGTCCATGGTGGCGGTAGGCATGTGTCTGGTGGTCTCCTTCGTCTTAGATTTGGATATTATACGACAAAATCACGTGTTTCCCCTCCGCGACAACGTTCCTTCCAAGTCGTTTCCCCTGGTGACTTTGGTCCTCATCGGGGCCAACGCCGCGGTGTTCTGGCACGAACTGACCTTGGGACGGCGCCTGGACGGCTTCATCGGCGCCCATGCCCTCATCCCGGCCCGCCCGTCCTGGGAGGACCTGGTCACCTCGATGTTCCTGCACGGCGGCTGGATGCACGTGCTGGGCAACCTTTGGACCCTCTGGATCTTCGGGGACAACGTCGAAGACCGCCTGGGGAAGTTCCGGTTCCTCGCCCTGTACCTCCTGTGCGGCGTCGTCGCGGGCGCGGTCCAGGCGGCGGCGGCCCCGGCCTCCGTCATCCCCGTCATCGGGGCCTCGGGCGCCATCGCGGGGGTGCTGGGGGCCTATCTCTGGTTCTTCCCCAAGGCCAAGGTGACGACCGTGGTCCCGGTCTTCATCTTCCTCCATTACGCCGAGGTCCCGGCCTTCCTTTACCTGGGAGTCTGGTTCGTGACCCAGGTCTACTCCGGCACGCTCTCCTTGGGCGGCGTGGCCTGGTGGGCGCACGTCGGCGGCTTCCTCATGGGTCTCTTCTGGGCTTGGCGGCTGGGCGCCCCTAAGCGGCGTAACTCCAAATAGGGGACAGTCCCCTATTTGGAGTTACGGAAGCCGGAAGCCGCGGATGACCAGGGCGGCCCCCGCGACGACGAAGACAGCGCCGCCCGCCTTCTGCAGCTTAACCGCGTCGATGCGCTGGGAAAGCCAGTCGCCGAGGAACACCGTGGCTAGGTTCAGCAGGCCGAGCGCGGCGACCGACCCCAGGTAGACCGCCCAGGGGGAGCCGGACTCGGCGGCCAGCGCGACGCAGGCGAGCTGGGTGCGGTCGCCCATCTCGGCGGCCGCCGTCGCCGCGAACGAGACCGCGAACGGGCCCCAGCGCTTGGCCTTCTCGAGCCAGTCCCGGGCTCCGTCGGCGGCCTCTTCGGCCCAGTAGAAGGACGCGCCCCCGAAGCCCAAAAAGAGCGCGCCCGCGCCCATCAGCACCAGACGCTGCGGGGCCGCCACGGAGACCCAGCCCCCCGCGAGGACTGCGAGGCCCTCGAGGACGACGTAGGCCAGCGTCATCCCCCAGAAGACCGGCCAGCGGGCCCGGAACGCGCCGGCCAGCAGGAGCCCGACGACGCGGCTCTTATCGGCCAGCTCGTTGACGAAGATGATCAGAAAGGTCGAGGCCGCGACGGTCGTCGCCGCCGCGGCCTCGGGTCCTGCGGTCATGGATTACCGCTTCGTGATGGGCACGTAGGCCGTCTTGGTCGGCCCGGTGTAGATCTGGCGCGGCCGGCCGATCTTGGCGCCGCCCGCGTCGACCATCTCCTTGAACTGAGACAGCCAGCCGGGCAGGCGGCCCAGCGCGAACATCACGGTGAACATGTTGGCGGGTATGCCCAGCGCTTTGTAGATGATGCCCGAGTAGAAATCCACGTTCGGGTAGAGCTTGCGCTCGATGAAGTACGGGTCCTTGAGCGCGGTCTCCTCGAGCTCCTTGGCGATGTCGAGGAGCGGGTCGCGGATGCCGAGCTTCGCGAGCACGTCGTCGGCGGCCTTCTTGATGATCTTGGCGCGCGGGTCGAAGTTCTTGTACACCCGGTGCCCGAAGCCCATCAGCCGGTAGCCGGCGGTGCCGTCCTTGGCCTTCTGGACGAAGGTCTTCGTGTCGCCGCCCCCGGCCTGGATCTGCTGGAGCATCTCGAGGACGGCCTGGTTGGCGCCGCCGTGGAGCGGGCCCCACAGCGCCGAGATGCCGGCGGAGATCGAGGTGAAGATGTTGGCCTTGGAAGACCCGACCAGGCGCACCGTCGAGGTCGAGCAGTTCTGCTCGTGGTCGGCGTGCAGGATGAACAAGAGGTCGAGCGCCTTCGCGGCCGTCGCGTCCACCTCGTAGTCCTCGGTCGGCTTCGAGAACATCATGTGCAGGAAGTTCTCGGCGTAGCTGAACTTGTTCTTGGGGTAGATCGGCGGATGGCCGATGGACTTCTTGTAGGCCAGCGCCGCGATGGTCGGCAGCTTCGCGAGCATGCGGATGATGTCGAGCTCGGTGTAGTTGACGCCCTCGCCGCGCTGGTAGAAGGTCGAGAGCGTGTTGACGGCCGAGGAGAGGATGGCCATGGGGTGCGCGTCGCGCGGGAAGCCGTCGTAGATGCGCTTCATGTCCTCGTGGATGAGGGTGTGCCGCGTGACGAGGTCGGCGAACTTGTCGTATTCGGCCTTCTTCGGCAGGCGGCCGAAGATCAGCAGATAGCAGACCTCGAGGAACTCGGACTTCTCGGCCAGCTCCTCGATGGGGATGCCGCGGTAGCGCAGGATGCCGCGCTCGCCGTCGATGAAGGTGATCGCGCTCTCGCAGGAGCCGGTGTTCATGTAGCCCGGGTCGAGCGTGATGTAGCCGGTCGCCGCGCGCAGCTTCTGGATGTCGACGGCCTTCTCGCCCTCGCTCCCGACGACGATGGGGAGCTCGATCTCCTTGCCGTCCACCTTGAGGATGGCGACGTTCTTCTTCGCGACGGTCGTTTCGGCCATAGGGTCCCCTCAGGCCCGCGGGGCCGGCCCGAGCAGCCGGTCGCCCGTCAGGTCTCGTATCGTTTGCATCAAAACGGCCAGGCTCACAGGCTTGTGCAGCAGGCGCACGCGCGAGTCGGTGATGGGCACCAGACGCTCGGCCTGCTCCTTCTTGAGGCCGGTCAGGAAGATGACCGGGAGCGTCTTAAAGCGCGGGAAGGCGCGCAGCTTCTTGTAGGTGTCGACCCCGGTGCCCCAGGCGGGCATCATGATGTCGGTGATGAGGAGGGCGGGCCGCAGGCCCTGGGTCTGGATGAAGGCTTGCGTGGCGTCGTGGCAGTGGGTGACGCGCAGGCCCTGCTTCTCGAGGGCCTCGGAGAGCATCTCCGCGATGACGGGTTCGTCGTCGACGACGATGACCGCGGGCTGCAGGGCCATGGGGGAATGGTACAACTAAAAGCGAGTCTTGGGCAGGACCTTCCGCGGGTTGAGGGCCTTCTTCTCCCGGCGCAGCTCGAAGTGGACGTGCGGGCCGGTGGAGCGTCCGGTGGAGCCGACGGTGGCGAGGAGGTCCCCCCCCAGCACCTTGTCCCCTTTGCGCACCCGCAGCGCCGAGTTGTGCGCGTAGAGCGAGGTCGTCTTCTCGTCGTGGCGCACGATGACGACGTTCCCGTAGCCGCGCAGGCCGCTGCCGGCGTAGATGACCTCGCCCGGGGCCGCGGCGTAGACGAGGTCCCCCTCGTCGGCGGCGATGTCGATGCCGTCGTGGCGCTTGCCCCAGCGCCGCCCGTACTCCGAGCTGACGACCCCGGCCTTCAGCGGCCACCGCCACATGCCGCCGTAGACCCGGACGGTGAAAGGGCGGAAGCCGGACGCGTAGGAGCCCGGGGCGTCGTGCCCGGAGGCGTCCAGCTTCAGCACCCCCTCGTCGCGCAGGACCTTGAGGAGGGCCTTCTCGTCGAGCGTGCCCTTGTCGCGGTGCTTCTTGAGCGCCTCCGAGCGCCGCAGGTAGCGCTCCCAGTCGCCGTCCCCGGCGCCGACGGGGCGAGGGGCGCCGGCGACGAGCGCCGCCGACAGCAGGAAGGCCCAGGCCCGCATAGGATATAGTGTGCGCCGCGCTATGGCTTCCGTCAAGAGAGAGATATAATCGCCTCCGTGACCTCCGTGCTCGACTGCCGCGCGCTCGCCGAGGAGTATTTCTCCTGGGTCCGCGCGCGCCGCGCCGAGCTCCCGTTCACTCCCGGGGTCGCCACGGTGATGCTCAAGGGCCACACCGACGCAGGGTCCGTGCAGTACCGCGACTTCATCCTGAAAGACGCCCGGGCGCTCGGGATCCTCGGGCGCTCGGTGGAGGCGCGGGACGAGGCCGAGCTGACCGCCGCCATCGAGAACCTCAACGCGGACCACGAGGTGCAGGGGATCGTCGTCCTCTATCCGCTGCGCGCCCGGCGCCCCGACGAGGATTTCATGGACCTCGTCTCGGCGCGCAAGGACATCGAGGGGCTCCATTCGGTGAACTTGGGCTACCTGCTCAAGTACCGGCGTTGGATCGACGAGCCTCGGGGGATCAAGTGCGTCGTCCCGGCGACCGCCAAGGCGGTCGTGAAGGCCCTCCAGTCGCGCTCCGAGGTGTCGGTCGACGGCGCGTTCTGCACCCTCGTCAACAACTCGCTGCGCGTGGGCAAGCCCCTGGGCCTGATGCTCGAGAACCTCGGGGCCACGGTGGTCAAATGCTACGATAAGACCCCGCGCGGAGCGCTCGAAGCCTGCGTGCGGCGGTCGGACATCGTCGTCACGGCCGTGCCGGACCCGCAGTTCCGCCTCGACCCGGACTGGGTCAAGCCGGGCGCGGCGGTCATAGACGTCTCCTTCGGGGGCAACGTCGACAGCGAATCGTTGAAGGGGCGGGCCGCGGTGGTGACGGCGCCGGACAACCGCATCGGCCGCCTGACGCGAGCGATGATGTTCGTGAACCTGATCTACTGCTGCGCCGCCGCCCCCGAGGGCGCCGGGAGGGTCGCTTGAGCCCCGCAAAGAAGCCGAAGCTCCGTGTGATGATGGTCGACGACGAGGTCCTCTTCCGGGACATCCTCAAGGACCGCCTCATCGCCGAGGCCGACATCGACGTCGTGGGCGAGGCCAACGACGGCGTCGCCGCCGTCGAGCTCGCCAAGAAGCTCAAGCCCGACGTGATCCTGATGGACATCGGCATGTCCGGCGGCAGCGGCGTCGACGCGACCCGCAAGATCAAGGCGGTGATGCCCAAGGTCAAGGTCCTGATGCTCTCCGCGTTCACCGACGAGGCCCACGTGATGGAGGCCGTCCAGGCCGGGGCTTACGGCTACATCTCGAAGAAGCTGCCGACCGCCGAGCTCGTCCGCGCGCTGCGCTCCTTCGTCGAGGCCG
>SCTT01000572.1 GCA_004322435.1 bacterium | reverse complement strand
GCGGTCTCGCCGGTCTCGATTCCGGCGAGGTTTCGGGCCTTGGCCTTGAAGGTATAGAGGGTGTTCGGCTGCAGGCCGGCGAACTGGCGGGCGACGCCGGGGTCGTATTCCTCCGTCGTCGCCAGGCGGACCCCGTTCGAACCCCCGAACAGATAGATCCGGCCTCCGACGACGGCGGAGCCCATGCCGGTGCGGGCGCCGGGCATCGGCACGCGGACGGTCCAGGTGTCGCCGGCCGGGTCGTACTCCTCGTTGAGAGAGAGGGAGCCGGTGTTGTTTCCGCCTGTGACGTAGATCTTGCCGCCGAGGGGCGAGGCCGCCGCCGAATCCCGGGCCATCGACAGGGGCGTCCGGGAGCTCCAGAGGCCGCTGCCGGCGTCGAAGCTGTAGGTGTTGACGGAAAGGGCGCCGCCGGTCGCGTAACCTCCGAAGACGAACAGGCGGCCGTTGGAGACGGCGGCCATCGCCGATGCGCGAGCCGCCGGCAAGGCCGTGGCGGACGCCCAGACGTTGTCGGCGATGGAATAGCGGTCGGTCGACGTCATGTAGCCGGAGGAGCTGCCGCCCACGGAATAAAACAGGCCGTCGAGGACAGCGAACGCGGTCCCGTTGCGCGCCGGAGACAGGGACGCCTTCGAGGTCCAGGCGTTGGTCCCCGGGTCGTAGCATTGGTTGACGCCCGTGTCGCCGGCGGGGATGGAGCCGCCGATGGCGCAGACGAGGCCGCCGAGCGTGGCCGCGGCCAGCGAATTGCGACCGGTGGGCATGGCGGTCTTGGTGGTCCAGGCGTTCGCGGCCGGGTCGTAGACCTCGTTGACGGTGGAAGGCGTCGTAGTGTAGCCGCCGAGGGCGTAGATGCGGCCGTCCAAGGCGGCGCCGGCGAGGAAATAGCGGGCCGTCCCCATCGACGCCTTGGTCGTCCAGGCCTCGCCGTGCCAGCCCGCGTAGACCCCGTCGCGCGCGACGTTGGTCCCCGAGAGGCCGACATTCAGGTTGGAGAAGGCGGGGGTGGGGGAATAGGCGGAGGCGACGACGGAGAACGTCGTGACCTCGTCGAAGTAGACGGAGGTCGGCGCCTGCATCCAGGTGACTGTGCTGCCGAGCGAGGTGAACGGCCCGGCGGGGGCGGTGGCGACTTGGGCGTAGTAGGTGGAGTTGGCCGACAGGCCCGAGAACGTCGCCGAGAGGCCTAAGGTGTTCGAGGAGGTCAGGGGAGCCGCGAAGGACGCGTTCGTCGAGAGCTGGGCGTAGTAGAGCGTGGCGGGGGGAAAGGCCGACGTCCACGACACGGAGAGGCCCCCGGTGGACACGCTTGCGAACGGTCCGGCGAACATCAGCGGACCCTCGGGCGCGGCCTCGAGACGACCCAGCCAGGCGTTCCCCGCCAAAGTGTTGCCGTTCGTCCCCGCCGCGTAAGTGCCGGAGGAAGGCGCCGGGAAGGCCGCGAGGGCGCTGACCCTGGGGTCCGTCCCGCCGTCCACGGTCCGGCTGGAGCGCAGGGCCAGGTCGGGGGTGTACTCGGCGAGCCATTGGTCGCGGACGCCGCCGCCGTCCAACTGGCTGCCGCCCGCGAAGACATGGCCGTCGGCGTCGACGGAGACCGAGGTCGCCTGGGCGTCCCCGCTGGCGCCGTGCTGCCTGACGCTCGCCAGCGGAGCGAGCTCGTGGGAGAATTTGGCGAGGGTGGCGGCGAGGCGCGCGTTCGAATCGCAGAGCTCGCCGGCGACATAGACGGCCCCCCCGGCGTCCAGGGCCACGGCGAGGCCCTGGGCCGCGTAGCCGCAGCCCGCGGAGCCGCTGATGGTCGCGCTGGCCTTGAGGACGAGCGAGGAATCGAAGCGGGCGACCCAGATCTTCTCCCCGCCGGCCGACAGCGTGCCGACGGCGTAGAGGTCGCCGTCGGAAGCGCGGGCTATGCCGTAGAACGAGTCGGTGGCGGCCCCGGCGCTGTTGAACGTGGCGCTCGAGAGGAGGGCGAGGTCGGGGTCGAGCTTGGCGATCCAGGCATCGCTCGACGTCAGCGTCTGGCCGAGGTAGCCCACCACGTAGACGGGACCGGCCGGATCGACGAGGGTCCAATAGGCGACGTTGGAAACGGCCGCGCCCCCGGTCCCCCGGAAGGCGGCCGTCGCCTCGAGGGCCAGAGAGGGGCTCAGGCGCATGACCAAGGCGTCCGAAGCGCCGCCGCCTCCGGTGTTGACGTGCCCGACGACGTAGACTTTGCCGTTGCCGGAAGCGACCGCCCAGCCTTGTGCTATGTCGGGCGTGGTGAGGACATGGCTCGATTGGAAGACCAGTCCGGGGGTATAGCGGGCCGTCCAGACCTGCGACGTGCCCCCGTCGACGGACCCGGTCAGGTAGAGCGGACCGGCCGTGCTTACGGCGATTCCCAGGGCGTTGGAGACCCCGTTGTTGAAGCTCGTCGAGGAAAGGAGGCTTTGAGCGGCGCTAGGGGTACTTATGAGGAGGGGAATGAGAATTGCGCAACCAACGGCCAACGCGCGGCCCCACCTCGGCGTGAACATCCTTCCCACTGTAGACCCCGAACCTCCGGGCGTCAAGGCCAAATGTCACGGGTAAAAACCAGTGAATTTCTGCGTAATCCGCTTAAACGGCGGGGGCCGAAAGCTCGTCGAAACGCCGTCCGGCCTTGCGCGCCAGCACCGCCCAGGCGAGCACGAAAGCCAAGGAGATGACGCTCAGCCGCGGCGCGTCCCAGCCGGCGGGCTTGAGCTTGAGGTTCACGAACAAGATCATCAGCGCGCTGAGGCCCTTGGCCACCCGGAACACGAACATGTCGATGAACGCCTTGGCCTGGTATTTGACCGCCTCGTCGGTGGGCGTGTAGAGCGTTTCTTTCGAGGTCTGGTTGATGGAGTAGTTGAACGTCGCGTCGCTCGAGAAGAGGAGCGCGGCGATGGCGACCGTCGGAATCCCCAGGTAGGCGGCGCTCAACACCCCGAGCGTCACCGGCAGGACCATCACGCCGCCGCGCGGCCCCCAGCGGCGCAGGATGAGGGACGTGGCGAGAATTTGGACCATCACCGAAACCCCGATGTTCGCGGTGGAGAGCTTTCCGATGAAGGCGGCCAGGTCGCCTTCGCCGGAGAAATGCGCGGCGGTGGCGGCGCTGAACTGGTAGTCGACGATGTTCGAGACGATCTCGTAGCAGGCGACCATCCCGGCGATGGAGAGGAGGTACGGGTCGGCGAAGGTGAGCCGCGCGCCGGCGACCGCGCGCTTAAATCCCGGGTCGGGGTCCGGCGCCGGCATCGGCAGAGCGCACATCTGGGAGAGCTTCCAGGAGATCCAGGCGACGGACAGGAGCACGGCGGCGCAGACGAGCATCAGGTTCGAAGATCCGATGCGGTTGACGAGCCAGCCGGTGACGGCGCTGCCGATGGCCCCGCCCAAGATGCCGCCGGCGCCGACGACGGCGTAGGTGCGCTTGGCCTGGTCGGGCGGGGTCGTCGCGTGGGCCAGGCTCCAGAAGGCGGCCAGCATCACGGTGATGTAGATGTCGATGTAGAAGAAGTAGGTGTAGTGCGCCCAGTCGGGGGCCTGGCCGGAGAACACGCGCCAGAAAAATAGCGAGCCGCCGACGAAGACGAGCGAGCAGGTGAAGGCCGCGTAGCCGCGGGGCATGCGGCGGATGACCGCGGAGTAGAGCATCATCACGGGAAGGATGAGGGCGGCGGTGCCGAGCTTGGCCCAGGGCAGGTTCTCGACGCCCACGGCCTTCACGAACTTCGAGGTGCGCAGGGGCTTCTGGATCCAGAAGGCGGCGATGATGAGGAAGAAGTAGAGGGTGAGGAGGAGGGTCTTGGGCCGCTCTTCCTTGGGAATCTCGAAGATTTCGAGCACGCGCGATTATAGGATAAAGGCCTTAAAGGGGCCTGAAGAACGAAGGCCGCCCCTGTCGGGACGGCCTTCCTTTATAAGTGGTGGTTGGGGCAGGATTCGAACCTGCGTAGGGCATGGCCCACTGGTTTTACAGACCAGTCCATTTGACCGCTCTGGTACCCAACCGAGAGGAAGATTCTAACAAATCAGAGCTCGGTGTCCTTCCCTTCCGCGATGAGCACCGGCTCGGGGAAGGGCTGGCGGCTGAACGTCCAGTAGTGGAGCAGGCGCAGGCGCTCGATCAGGTAGTAGATCGCGAGCGCGATGGTGGCGAGGCCGGCGATGGCGAACCCGTAGCCGTAGGCCGGCAGGCCCAACAGCAGCGTCCCGACGGTGGCGGCGACGTTCGTCAGGCAGAAGACGGCCGAGACCTTCATCGCCTCCTCCTGGTGGTCGAAGTAGAGCAGGATGTTCTGGAGGATGAGCGCGCCGCCCTGCAAAAACGCCCCGTAGATGCCGACGCGCAGGATGCTCATCTGGAGCGGGTTCATCTTCGTGACGTCGACGAACCAGGGGGCCAGGAGGAGGGCGGCGACGCTGACGAGCCCCTGCACCAGGAGGACGCGCGAGAGGTTGTGGCGCAGCGACTCGATGATGCCGACGCGCCGGCGCTCGAGCACGTTCAGGCCCTCCTGGTCCTGGATGGCCGCATAGTAGTCGTGGTACTTGAAGAAGAAGTCCGTCTCGAGCAGCAAGAAGAAGTACACGAAGCTCGGCAGGATGCTCACGTAGGCGAAGAACATCGGCGAGTCGTAGATGGCGCAGTAGCGCAGGCGCGCATCGAGCCACTCGCCCTCCTGGGAGGTCCAGAACAGGAACTTGTCGGCCCAGATGCCGAGGTTGTAGAAGAGCCCGATGGCGGCCAGGCGCGGGTGCAGCTTGAAGTAGCGCAGCCAGTTGTGGTCGCGCGGCTCCCAGTAGCCGAACTCGCGCAGCATCGTCGTGACGAGGCTGCCGAGCACCGCGGCCTGGCCCAGCACGAAGCCGAAGAAATAGCCCGACAGGCCGCGCGTCTCGCCCAACAGCCACGAGCCGATGAGGCTGGCCGCCATCCCCCACAGAAACGCCTTGCTGACCCCCCAGTAGTCCTGCGCGGCGGAGAGGAAGATCATCGCCAGCCAGATGCCGACCGCCAGCGCGTAGAGCAGGAACGCGGCGACCTTCATCTCCCACCCGGTCCCGATGCCGGAGAAGAACCACAGGACCGGCCCGCCCCAGAAGGCCA
>SCTT01000571.1 GCA_004322435.1 bacterium | reverse complement strand
AGAAGGCGGCCGCGAAGCTCGTCACGTGCCCGCGGTAGTACTCGTCGGCGACGTAGCGGGTCAGGACCAGATACGAGGGCCCGACCGTCACCAAGGAGAGGGCGTAGCAGTACGTGATGAGCGTCTGCAGATACGCCATGCCGCGGTCGGTCAAAGTGCGGTGGCTGATGATCTGGATGAAGACCACGAGCAGAATGCTGATCAAGAACGGCCCCGCGGTGATCAAGGTCGAGAAGCCGAACGCCTTGAGTGCGCTCGTGTAGTCGTCGCCGCCGAGGAGCTTCTGGAGCTTGAAGCCTATGCCGGCCATTAGCGGGACCTCATTTCATCATCTGCTCGTAGAGGTTCAGGTAGCGGCTGATCAGGTCGCCCTGGTCGTAGAAGCGCGCGGCGCGCGTGCGCCCGGCCTCGGCGCAGGAGTTGTAGAGGCCGGGCTCGGAGAGGAGGCGCAGCACGGCCGCGGCCGTGCCTTCGGGGTCGCTGACCGAGGTCAGCAGGCCGCTCGGGCCCACGGCCCGGTCCTCGGGCGAGCGGCCCTCGAGCATCTCGCGGCAGGCCCCGACGTCGGTGGCCACCACCGGGATGCCGACCGCGTTGGCCTCGAGGACCGCGTAGGGCTGGGCCTCGGAGAGGCTCGTCAGGACCACGAGGTCGGTGCGGGAATAATACTCGTGGATGTCGAGCTTGCCCAAGAACTGCACCGCCTCGCCCAGGCCCAGCACCGCCGCGACGTCGCGGCATTCCTGCGTGTACTCCGGCTCCTCGTCGGTGGGGCCGACGACGTGGAAGACCGTGCCGGGGCGGCGGTTCAAGACGATGCGCGCCATGTGGAGGAAGGTCTTCACGTCCTTGATGGGCACCACGCGGCCGATGTAGGAGACCACCTTGGCGTCGGAGCCCTGGGGCTTGCGGGGGATCTCCTGGTAGCGGGCGACGTCGATGCCGTTGGGGATGATGGAGACCCGCTCGGCCGGGGCCCCGGCGACGATCTGCTTGACCCGGTTGCCCTCGTAGAGGGTCAGGATCTTGTCGGCGTTGTCGTAGGTGAGCCGGCCCATGAAGTCGAAGGAGGCGAGCCAGAAGCGCTTGAAGAAGGAGAGCTCGCGCTGGACGCGGAAGCGCTCCTGGTGGGGCGTGTAGATCCAGGTGGACTGGGAGATCTCGAGGAGGCGCTCGTGCGTGTAGACCCCGTGCTCGGTCAAGAGCATCCCGGCGTCCATCGTCTGGCGGGCGATGGCGGCCAGGACCCCCGCGTAGCCCGTCGAGACGGTGTGGTAGAGGCGGGCCGGAGGGAGGGGGGCCTGGCACGTCTTGACGAGCGGCAGGTAGATGGAGCGCCAGGTCCAGAAGAAGTCCAAGAACGAGACGTCCTCGCCGCGCGCCTTGTAGAGGTGCTCCAGCAGGTCCCAGGACTCCTTCGAGACGAAGAGGTCGTCGAAGGTCAGGGCGTGCTCGGGGTCGCGCAGCACGGCCAGCGCCTCGCGGAAGGCGTCGAGGCGCCCTTCGAAGAGTCCCTCGTGGGCGGCGGCCAGGCGCTCGAGGCCGGCCTTGCGGTTGGCCAGGCTCGAGAGGCCTTTGCGCTCGAAGGGCTCGTGGAGGTAGAGGTCCTGGATGGCCACCACGTTGGCGGGCAGGCGGTACTTGTACTCCCGGCGCGGGTTCGGAAACGGCGAGATGTAGACGATGGAGAACCGGACGTCCTCCATGGAGCTGACGAGCTGGTGGACCCAGGTGGAGACGCCCCCGGAGACGAAGGGGTAGGTGCCCTCGAGGATGAGGCAGACGTCGCTCACGGCGCCGCCTTGAGGAGGCGCCGCATCATCTCCGCGCCGCGGGCCAGGACTTCGGGGTCGCTTTCCCGGGTCAGCGCCGCCGCCAGGGCCTCCGCCGAGGCGATGCGCTCGTCGGCCGAGAAGAGCGCGTTGATGAGGGTGCGCAGCTCGGCGTCCCCGCCGGCGGACCGGGCGGAGAGGAATTCCAGGGGGAGCGCGGGGAAGCGGCGGCGCGGGTCGCGCATGAAGGCGGCCAGGAGCTTCAAAAACAGGCGCCGCTGGCCGTCTTCCGGGAGCTCGTCCCAGAGGTCCTGGAAGGTCACCGAGCCCAGGCTGTAGAGGTGACAGCACACGGCCAGATACGTCTCGGGGTTCTTCTCCAAGAGCAGCAGCGGCGGGGCGGCGAGGATCCCCAAGAGCGGCCGGGCGAGGCGGGGGTCCCAGTTCTGGGCCGTCAACAGCCGAACCGCGTGCCCGAGCAGGACGCCGCGCTTGGGGTGGGCGGCCAGGCCGATGGCCAACGGCGCGGGGTCGGCCCCGAGGCCGGCGAGGATCTGCTTCGAGACCGTGGCGACGACCTCGGGGTCCGACTCCGCGGCCAAGACGTCCAGCAGGGCCTCGAGCTTCCCGTGGAGCGGGAACCAGGCCAGGATCTGGAGCGAGAGGTAGCGGATGTTGATGACGTCGCTTTTGAGCCAACCGATGAGGAGCGGCTCGATGTCCGCGCGCAGCGCCTCGTCGGGGCCCCGCCGGGCCCACTGAGAGAGGATGGCTTGGTGGACCGTGGGCGAGACGGTCGTGTCCCTCAGGGCGGCCAACGTCTGCCGGCCGTGGCCTCGCAGCCGCGCGAGCGCCCCCGCCGCGGCATAGGCGAGCAGGCCCTTCGCGTTCATCGCCGCGCGCAGACGGTCGGCGGCCTCGTCGCCGGCCAGCGAGCGCAGGACCTCGACGAAGTCCACGCGGGCGCGGTCCTCGGCCTGGTCCCACAGGGCCAAGAGGCGCGCGCGGACGACGGGGTCGCGCCCGGAGAGGTCCGCCAAGAGGAGGGCGGCCTGGCGGCGGACGGCCGGCGCGGGGTCGTCTAAGAGCGGGGCCAGGCCGGCCCGG
>SCTT01000570.1 GCA_004322435.1 bacterium | reverse complement strand
CCGGCGAGGCCTTGTCGGCCTCTTCGCTGAAGGAGGCAAAGATCGGCGCCGCGTCCTTCGTCATCGCCTCGAGGGCGTCCACCGTCCGCCGGACGGCCTTCGTCTCGGCGCTCTCTGGAGCCTTGACGAAGGGCTTCTTCCACCACGGCGCCGCGACGGGCGGGGCCGTGTCGTTCATCACCGGGATGGCGAACGCCGCGTGTCCCAGGTTCACCCGCACCCAGCGCCCGCCCGGGAAGGCCGGCCAGCTGACCCCCTCGAGCGGCGAGGTCACGACCTCCCCCTTGTCGAGCCGCGCGCGCAGCAGGCGCAGGTTGTAGCGCGCGGTGCGCAGGATGTCGGCGTAGTGCTCGGCGTGCGAACGCAAGAGCGCCAGCTTCTTGGGGCTCCCGCCGCGCTTTAAAGCCCCGGCCAGGTGGCGCAGGGTCTTGGGGAAGGTGGAGAGCTCTTCCAGGGACAGGTAGTTCGTGTAGCTCGACGCTCCGCGCGCGACGTCGAAGCCCTCGTAGGCGACGAGGGCGGGATGGAAGACGCTCAAGTCTCCCCGCAACAGACGCGTCAAAAAGTGCGCGTGGCGCGACTCGTGCAAGATGGCTTCGAAGGACTCTTCCTGGTCGAAAGGAGGGAGAAACAGCGTGCGGTCGGCGCCGCTGAAGGCGGCCACGGCCCCGCGCGTGCGCTCGGGCACGTAGGCCATCTTCACGCCGTGCCCGCGCTCGAGCTCCCAGGCCATGCGGTTGAGCGCGGTGCCCGCCTTCACGGGGACGACGACCAACGCGCGGTGGGTCTTCTCGCCCACGGCCGGGACGTCGGCCTCTGCGACCGCGATGCCGGCGCTTTCGGCCAGGGCCCGGGCGGCGGAGACGATGGCGCGCGCCTTCTCGGGGGAAAGCGAGAAGGCCGCGGAGAGGCGCGCGTCGCCGAAAGCGGCCGCCTCGGCGTCTCCGAAGGCGAAGGGTTGGTTTGGGCGGAGATAAGCGCCGATAGCGGCGCCGGCCCCGCCCGACTCCCCGGCCAGGCGCTTGGTGAGCGCCAAGAGGCCGTCGTCGTCTAAGGCGTCGAGGCCGTCGGCCGGGACTTCGGCGAGGGCGGCCTGGACCGGACGCAGGGAGGCGGGCAAAGCGGCGGCCTGGGCGGCGGGAGCGAGAAGGGCCGGGGCCGGCAAAGCGGGTTGTGCGAGGGAAACGGAGGGAAGGGCCGGGCTGAGCGAGAGGCCCGAAGGCAGAGAGGGGGAAAGCGAGGGGGCCAGCGGCGCGGAGACGGCCGGGACGACGGGGACGGCGGAGACCGCGGCGGCCTCGGCGGCGACCCGCGTCTGGGCGCCCGCCGGGGCGGCTGCGAGGAGCAGCAGGCTCAGGAGCCTCACCGCTTCCTCCGCACCCAGACGCCGAGGCCCGTGAACAGCGCGGCGGCGGCGCCGAGGCCGCCGTAGAGCACCTTGTTCTCGGCGGCTTCCTGGCGGCGCCGGGCCCGCGAGGTCAAGCCCTCTTCGAGACGCCTTTGCTCCTCCCACAGGCGTTCGAGGGCCTTCTTGGTGCGCACCTCGACGGCGTTGCCGCGCTCGCTCAACGCGTCGAACTCCGCGGCGGGGGCGTCCGCCCTGCCTTTGGCCCGCATGTCCGTCATCGCGACCGCGATGAGCTCGAGGTGCATCCCGTGCATGCGCGCGCGGTAACGCTCGTTGACGGCTTGGACGGCCTGGCCGAGGGCGGTGGCGTCGCCCAGTTCGGACTGCCAGGCGCGGAGGTCGTCGTCGGTGGCGGGAAGGGGCTTTAAGGGGTCGTAGCGGCTCCGCATCGCGCCGACCATCGCGACGAGGCGCCCGCAGGCCTCGGCGCTCTCGCGGTCGAGCGCGGCGGCTTCCTCGGTCGTCAGCGGCCCCTTCGGGGCGTCGGCCGCCGAGGCGCCCGGGGCCAAGGCGAGGAGGAGGGCCAGGGCGGGGGGCATGACCCCAGTATGGGCCCCAGGCGCGCGATTGACAACCCCCGGGGGCGGGCCTATACTTCAGGGAAGGCCGCAAATCGTCGGGCGAGGGCGCAGCATGGCGGAAGACAAGGGCGCGGACATCCCGGACTTGAAGAAGGCGGCGGCCCAGCGCGGTTTCGCCTGGTCCGCCGACGGCGTGCTGCCCAAGGCGGCCCCCGTCCCGCCCGCCAAGGCGGCCGCGGAGCTCTTCGCCAAGTTCAAGTCTTCGCCGGCGGCCAAGGCCGTCGCCTTCGTCGTCATGATGAGCGCGGGCTTCGCGCTGGGCCTCGGCGTCTTCGGCGCGACGTTCCTCGAGGTGGGCCCGCCCAAGCCCGGCGCCAAGGGCGGCCTTGCGGGCCTCACCTCCCGCCTGCGCGTGCGCTCCGACGCCCGCAATCGCCTGCGCTACATCGTGAGCAAGGGCGAAGTGTTCTTCACGCCGTTTAAGTCCGCGGCCGAGAAGGCCGAGGACGGCGTGCCCGGCGCCGAGGAGGCCGGGATGCCGGCCATCCCCGAGGTTCCCGACGTCTCGGTGAACGTCAATGTCCCCGAGGGCGCCGGCGGCGGCACGGCCTCGTCCGGCTCGCGCGCGATGGTCGCCGCGAGCGGCGGCACGTCCGCGTCGGCCTCCGCGGGCGCCGCCGGGGCGGCGGCCAAGGCTTTCGGCGGGGCCGCCAAGTTCGACGCGGCGACCGGCAAGCTCAACGCCAAGTCCCTCAAGAAGGGGCGGGTGACGCGCACGACGCTC
>SCTT01000063.1 GCA_004322435.1 bacterium | reverse complement strand
GCCGCGGTGGAGGCGATGTGCGCGCTGGGGGAGGTCGGCCCCGGCAAGACCGTCTACGACCTGGGCTCGGGTTCCGGGAGGCTGCTCCTAGCCGCCGCCGCCCGAGGCGCGCGGGCGGTGGGGCTGGAGCTAGACCCGTTCAAGGTCGCCCAGGCGCGCCTGTTGGCGTGGGCCTCGCCCGACAAGGAGCGCATCGCGGTGCTCTGGCAGGATTTCCGCGGGGCGGACCTCGCCGAGGCGGACGTGGTCTTCGTCTATCTGACGCGCGGGAAGATGGCCGGCCTGCGCGAGGCGCTCAAGGGGCGGCTCAAGCCCGGGGCGCTCGTGGTCTCCAACAGCTTCGTCTTCCCCGGCCTCGAGCCCGAGCGCGCCGACGCGGCGAACAAGGTGTACGCGTACCGGGCGCCCTTGTAGACGCGGCGCCCGCCTAGAAGGCCAGGGCGTTGGTGGTGAGTTCGAGAGGAGGGCGGACGTCGCCGAAGATCTCGCGACGGACGGCGGCATCGTCGTTGATGTAGACGATGCCGAAGATCCCGAGGCGGCGGTAGAGGTAGGCGTCGGCCTCGCTCAGAGGGTCTTTCCGCTTGGCGGCCGTGGCCCGGGGCTTGAGCCTTTGCAGAAGGCGGGCTTCCACGAGCTTGATGACGCCGGGGGCCAGGTTGAAGAGGACGCTGCTTTCTTGCTGCTTCCTCCAGGTCTTAACGTCGCTGTCCGTGTCGCACTTGGCGGTCTTGAAGACCCCGTTGGCCGATGTCGTCGTGTCGCAGGTGCGGGTCTTGACGTACTTCTCCGGCATCCCTTTGATCGGCGGCAGATACTCCCCGGCGAAGACGGGAGTGACGAAGGCGACATAGCCGTTGGAGCTGGTGCCGGACTCCCGCGTCGTCTCGCTGTAGCCCGCGAACTCCTGCTCGACGCCGCTTCCGGCGGTCGCGGCGGCGGCTTCGGCCTGGGCCTTCTGGCGCATCGCGGCGTCGTAGGCGGCGACGGTGCCGGCGCTGGCGCCGCCGCGGAAGTCGCCGGAGCCGTAGGACATCACGGACCGGCCGCCGACGCCCTCGACGCGGACGCGGCCGGCCTCGAGCTTGGCGGCCGTGCCCTGCATGGACTCGACGGCCGCGTCCCAGCGCGCCTGCCGCGCGCGCGAGGCGGCGCGGTCGGCCGCTTCGGCGGCGTCGTAGCGGGCGCGCTCCTCGGCGGCGCGGCGCTGCTTCGAGGCGGCGGTCTCCTGGTAGACGGCCGTGCGCGCGACGACCCCCGTGGACTTGGAGATC
Organism: bacterium; assembly: GCA_004322435.1. Lineage (GTDB taxonomy): Bacteria > Elusimicrobiota > Elusimicrobia > UBA1565 > UBA1565 > SCTT01. Next base: position 3,468 of record SCTT01000063.1, on the reverse strand, counting down.
AAAGTCGAACCGGTCGAGACGCGGCTCACGAGCAGGCGGCAGACCCCGGCCCGGCTCAGGGCCATCGCCGGAACGCGCCTGGGGAGCTCGTTTCTGAGCAGCTCGGCGTAGGCGTGCGGCGGCATGGGGGTCGTGTCGGCGACCTCGCAGCGCAGGCCGTCCCGGATGTCATGGGCCGCGTCTTGGGCACGGCGGACGAGCTCGGAGTTGTGCGTGAAGCGGGAGAGCAGATTGGCGTCCTGATAGAGGGCCAAAGCGACGAACCCGAACCCGGCCTGCTTGGCGGCGTCGGCCTTCGCCGCGAGGGCCTGGTAAGCGGCTTGGTCGTAGACGGGGGCCGCGTGGCCCTGGACCGCGGCGTACTCCCCGACCTTGGCCAGCAGGCGCTTGTAGGCGATGCGGTGGTGGGGCTCGAGCGGGTACATCGTCTTGGTCGATGCGAGCAGGGTCCAGAGGGAATCCCCGTCGGCGGCGAGCTTCGCGTAGAATGCCGGGTTGCCGAGCCAGCGGCCCTTCGTAGGGGACTTCCGAAACGAGAACGGGGTATCCAGCTTGGCGTCGAACGCGAAGGAATCCACGTCGACCGGCCCGAAGGCGTAATCCCAGCGGCCCGCGTTGCTCGGCCTAGGTGCGTGCAGGCTGAAGACGCTGTAGACGGGGACCGAGGAGGGGATGACGGCCGTGCTGTAGTCGCCGACCGCGATCCCTAGGCCGATGCTGAGCGAGCCTTCCCCCCCCAGCGCCTCGACGTCGGTCGCCCCGACGACGTGCGCGCCCACGGTGAAGACCCCGTCGTGGCCGGCCGTGATGAAGGGGGTGTCCACGAGGCTCAGGTCCCAGAACTCGGTGCCGTTGACCGGCAGCGGCACGCCTTGGGTGTTGATGAAAGTCTCGTAAGGCCCTTTTCCGACCACCCGGATGTTCCGCTTCTGGAGCCCCGCGAGGCCGCGGTAGACGCCGGGCTCGAGGCGCACGACGTCCCCGTCCTTGAGCCGGCCCGGCAGCTCCGCCACCGGGACGGAAACCGTCTTTCCATCGAGGCTGAGGACGGAGACCGAGGCCGGTTGCGGGGCCTTCTCGATGAGCTGGAGATACGAGGCGCGGATGTCCGCGCGTTCCTTGGACGCCTTCTCCGCTTCGAGCGCCTTCTCTTCGGCGACGGAGAGCTTCTTGCCCCAGGCGTGGGCGGGGCCGGCGGCGGCCAACAGGATCAACAACGACAGCAGCGTGCTCATGGGACCTTCTCCCTCATGCCGGCTTGAGTGGGCAGGCTCGCCCTCGGATAGGACGAGGGGCCCCCTTCCGGGGGCCCCTCGCTCCGTCCCCGGGCGTTTAAGCCGCGGCGGCGAAGTACTCCTTGGACTTGACCGTGTCGGGCTTCATCGTCTTCTTGCCCTCGGTCCAGTTCGCCGGGCAGACCTCGCCGGTCTTGGCGACCTGCTGGAACGCCTTGATGACGCGCAGCGTCTCGTCGACCGAGCGCCCCACCCCGAGGTCATGGACGACCTGGTAGACGACCTTCCCCTCGGGGTTGATGATGAAGAGCCCTCGCAGCGCGATGCCGGCCTCGTCGATCAAGACGTCGTAGTCCTTCGCGATCTTCTTCGTCACGTCGGCGAGGAGCGGGTGCTTGATGTCGCCCAGGCCGCCTTCCTTGCGGGGCGTATTGATCCACGCGAGGTGGGTGAACTTCGAGTCGATGGAGCAGCCCACGACCTCGGCTCCGAGCTTGGCGAACTCCTCGTTCTTGTCCGAGAAAGCGGTGATCTCGGTGGGGCAGACGAAGGTGAAGTCGAGCGGGTAGAAGTAGAGGACGAGCCACTTGCCCTTGTAGTCGGAGAGTTGGACGGACTTAAAGAGCTTTCCGACGACGGCGTCGGCCTTGAAGTCGGGAGCGGGTTTCTGGACGAGGGACATGGGGGAGCCTCCGAAGATTGAACGACCTAGAACGATTCTACAAAACTTACCAGTCCTCTTTGGAAGCCGGGGCCAGCGACAGCACGTAGTCGGCGACGGCTTCGATCTCGTCGGCCTTCAAGGCCTCCTTCCACGGCGGCATCTTAAGCAGCGGCTCCGGGCCGGCCGGGTCGGCCTTCACGGGGTGCGCGACGCCGTCCGAGATGCGCTTGACGAGCTCTTCGCGGGAGAAGCCCTCGCGCGCCTTCTCCACCGCGGGCACCTTGCCGCCGATGGCGTTCAAGTTCGTGTAGCCGCCCTTGCCCCCCTCGCCGTGGCAGGTGACGCAGCCGGCACGGCGGTAGATCTCGGCGCCGCGCTTGGCGGGCTCCACCTTGTCCCAAGGCGCGCCGCCTGCGCCGCGGTACGCCTCGCCCTTGAGTGTGCCCAGATGGGCCGCGAGCTGGCCGCGCGCCTCGTCGTTGAGCTTGAAGTTGGGCATCAAGGTGTTCGGCTGCCAGGCCGCGGGGTCCTTGAGCCACAGCGCCAGGAACTCGGGGGACTTCCGGAATCCCACGAAGGTCAGGTCCGGCCCCGTGTCCCCGCCCTCGGCCCCGATGCGGTGGCAGCGCTTGCAGTCGTAGGTCGCATAGACGCCGCGGCCCCTCGACTCAGGAGTCGAGGGGCCGCCCTTAGCGCAGGCCGCGGCGAAGACCGCCAAAGCCAGCGCGCCGTGCTTCATAGGCTAGTCGATCTTGGTGACGAACGCCATCGTCGAGTGCTTGTAGGCCCCGAAGATGAGGGCGCCGCCGACGAGCGTGAAGACGAGCAGCGTCACCGGGTTGGCCTGGGTGTAGTGCGGCGCGCCCAGCATGCCGAAGAGCATCGGCGCCGAGGAGTAGGTGTTGATGCGCGAGGCCAGCGCGGCCTTCGCTCGGATGGCCGGGGCCTGGTCGCCGGCCTTGCCGCCCAGGAGCAGCTTCTGCGCGGGCCAGATGATGAACCAGACGTTGAACCACATGATGGTGCCGAAGGCCATGCCCATCAGGATCCACCAGTGCCGCTCCGAGTGGAAGAGCGCGTTGGGGCCGAAGCCCTCGCCGGGGATGTACATGTAGTTCAGCGTGTAGAGCGCCCAGCCGAACACGAAGGTCATCATCGCGCCCCAACGGAACCAGAACAGCGCCCGGGGCATCATCTGCGGGTTGACGGCTTTCTTGGCCGCGTCGTCGAGCGCGCCCTGCAGCGGGATGTTGACGAAGTTGAAGAAGTAGAGGTGCCCGATCCAGATGATGCCGAACCAGACGTGGAGCCAGCGGGTCAGCAGATGGATGTTGGTGAACAGGTCAGCGGCCATTTCGCCTCCGGGCGTCAAAGGTGACGCCAGCGCTCAGGATTCAATCAAATGCGCGCGGAACGGTTCAACGCGGCGGCGACCGCCGCGAAGAGCATGTTGGGCGTCCAGGCGGCCGCCATCGGCGGCACGCGGCCGGACTTGCCCAGATGCCAGCCCATCTCGAGGAACCACAGGTAGAGGAAACCCACCGTCAGCGCGGCCCCGAACGAGACGGC
>SCTT01000569.1 GCA_004322435.1 bacterium | reverse complement strand
GCCGCGCCGACGTGAGCCTGCGCATCTACGGCGACGACCTCTCGGTGCTGATCGAGCTCCTCGAACGCGCCATCGGGGTGCTGGAGAAGGTGCCGGGGACCGGGGAAGCCGAGATGGACGCGCTGACCGCGCTGCGCAAGAGCCCGGTCTTGAGCGCCCGGCCGGACTACCCGGCCATCGCCCGCTACGGGCTCGACCTCGGCCGCGTCAACGGCCTGCTCGAGGCCGCGATGGCGGGGCGGGAGGTCGGGAGCTTCTACGAGGGGCAGTGGCGCTTCCCGGTGAAGCTGCGCGTCGAGGAGGAGCATCGCGAGGACGTCGAGACCATCAAGGCCCTGCCGGTGGGGACCGACGGCGGGACCGTCCCGCTCAACAAGGTGGTCTCCTTCTCGCTGGGCGACGAGGTCACGACCATCGCCCACCATTACGGCCGGCGCTACGCGGCGGTCGCCGTCTTCCTCTCGGGCCGGGACATCTCGAGCTGGGTCGCCGAGGCGCGCGCCGCCGTGGCGCGCGAGGTCCCGCTGCCCGAAGGGTACGCGCTGGCGTGGGGCGGGCAGTTCAAGAACCTGGAGCGCGCCGGAGCGCGCCTGTCGTTGATCGTGCCGGCGGTCCTCGCGGCCATCCTCCTCATCCTTTGGCGGGCGTTCGGCAGCCTCCGGGACGCCCTCCTGGTCTATCTGTGCATCCCTCTGGCGATGACCGGCGGGGTGTTCTCGTTGGCGCTGCGCGGCATCCCGCTGAGCGTCTCGGCGTCGGTGGGCTTCATCGCGCTGATGGGCATCGCCATCTTGAACGGCATGGTGCTCGTGACCCTCTTCGTCCAGCTGGGCGAGGAAGGCCTCGGCGCGGCGGAGGCCGCGCGGCTCGGCTCGCTCAAGCGCCTGCGCCCGGTGATGATGACGGCCCTCGTCGCGGGGTTGGGATTCGTCCCGATGGCCCTCAACACGGGGATCGGCGCCGAGGTCCAGCGGCCGCTGGCCACCGTCGTCATCGGCGGCCTGGTCACCTCGACCTTGCTGACGCTGGTGCTCCTGCCGGCCCTCTACGCGCGGTTCGGGAAAGCCTCCCGGAGGCCCAAAACAACCTAGGCCCTTCGGGCACCCGGGAAGACCCCCGTAGACCCCTGTCGGACCCAGCTTCCTCTTATATGCTGGTAGGGATGAGGCGTCTCTTGCTCCCCGCGCTGCTGTGCGCGTTGGCCGTCCCCGCGCCCGCGACCCCGCGCGCCCGCCGGCCCGCTCCGCGCCTCGTCCCGGCGGCTCCCGCCGACCCCGCGGCCTTCGCGCCCCCGACCGAGCCGCGCGCGCTCGAGAGCGCCTTCTGGCAGGCCGTGTGGCGGCTCGAGCGCCGGCAGACCGCCTCGCCCGAGGCCGAGCCCCTGGCCGACGCCGTCCGGACCGAGCTCGGCCGCCTGCGCCCCGAGGAGGGCCTGGCCGTCATGCGCCTCTTCCTCGCCGCCGCGCACCACTACGAGGGCGCCGAAGAGGGGACCCTTTCGGAGGAGCTCCGGGCGCGCCACGCGGAGCGTTTCTCCGACCGCCTGCGGGACTTCGCCCGTCTGACCCGCCGCCTGCGGGACGCGGGGGGGGACCCCGCCGCCGAAGCCCTCTTCGCCCGCGTGCGCGCCTTGGCCGGGCCCGGAGCCGCCGGCCTCGAGCTCTCGCGCCGGCTGGCCGAAGCGGACCCCAAGAACGCGGCCGCTCTGACGCGCCTGGCCTGGGACCTCTCGGACACCGGCGATTCCAAGGGCGCCGTGGAGGCCTCCGAGCGCGCCATCGCCCTCTCCTCCGGCAGCGCCAGCGCCTACACCGTGCTCGCGAGCGCCAAATACCAGCTGCGCGACCTCGCCGGCGCCAACGCGGCGGCCAACAACGCGCTCGCGCTCGACCCCGGCGACAAGAAGGCCTACGGCATCATCACTCTGACCCAGGACCGCCTGCCCGCCGCGGTGATGGCGGTCGAAGGGGCGTCCGCGCTCGAGCCGGAGGACGCGCGGCGGGACGCGCTGGCCGCGCCGCCGGCCCCGGGCCTGGCGGCCCTGTCCCGCGGGCTGTCCGAGCAGGCTTTGACCGCTTTGCGCGCGAAGGACTACGTCCGAGCCGAGGCGTTGGCGACGGAGGCCCTCGAGAAGGACCCCGACAACGTCAACGCCCTCTCTCGGCGCACGATGGCGCGCATCCGCCGGGAGCGCCTCGACGAGGCCTTGGTGGACAGCGAGCGGGCGCTCAAGCTCATGGGCGCCAACCCCAAGCACGTCCATCTGACCATCCACGCGCAGGTGATGAACCGCCTGAGCCGCTATTCCGAGGGGCTGGACTACGCCGGCCGCGCGCTGGCGCTCAACCCGCCGACCGACCGTTCCCGCGCGCAGGCCCTCTTCCAGAAGGCCTGGGCGCAGGCCGGGACCGGGGAGCGGAAGGCCTCGCTCAAGACGTTGGCGCAGGCCGCGCGCCTGCACCGCCGCTACGTGCCCTTCTATCAGGAGGCCACGGCCCAGCCCGAGGACGTGGACCTGACCCTCATCTTCGCCTCCGACTGGCTGGCCGCCGACCCGGCCCCCGCGGCGGCGAACGCCCCGGCCGAGGAAGGGGTCGCCTCGCTCTTCTCGGGCCGCCGGCCGCTCATCATCCTCGCCTTCAGCGTCTTCGGCGGCATCCTCATCGCCGTGGGCCTCCTGCGGGCCGCGCAGACTCGGGCTCCGGCGGCCCCGGCGTCGCCGGGCCCCGTCGGACTTTCCAACGGTCTGCTGGCCGGCACCTATCGGATGGGCGCGCGCATCGGGTCCGGAGGCATGGGCATCGTCTACGAGGCCCTGGACGTCAACCTCGAGCGCAAGGTGGCCATCAAGAAGATGCGCGAGGAGATCGGCGCCGACCCGCGGGAGCGCGAGCGCTTCCTGCGCGAGGCGCGGACGGTGGCGGCTCTGAAGCACCCGAACATCGTCGAGATCCACGCGGTCGTCGGCGACGGCCAGGACGTGTACCTGGTCTTCGAGCACGTCGACGGCCACACCGTCACCGAGTACCTGCAGGCCTACCGCAGCATCCCCTTCGACCAGGCCGTGCGCGTCGTGCAGGGCGCCGCGGCCGCGCTCGACTACGCCCATGCGCGCGGCGTCGTGCACCGCGACCTCAAGCCCTCGAACATCATGATCACCCGCGAGGGGGTCGTGAAGGTGATGGACTTCGGCGTCGCCCGGCAGGCCAAGGACACGATGGGCGCCATCGGCTCCACCGAGACCGTGGCCGGCACGCCGCAGTACATGGCCCCCGAGCAGGAGACGGGCAGCGTGCGCGCCGAGTCCGACGTGTACGCCCTGGGCGTGTGCCTCTATGAGATGGTGACCGGCGCGCTGCCCTTCCAAGGCGTGGGCGTGACGATGTCCTTGAACAAGACGAAGCGCGCTTACACGCCCGCCTCGCGCGCCTTGCCCGGCCTGCCGCCCGGCACCGACCAGGTGCTCGACTGGGCGCTCGACCCCGACCCCGAGAAGCGCTGCAAGACGCCGCTGCGCTTCGCCCAGGCCGCCGAGGCGCTGCTGCGCCCGCGCGTCGGCCTCAAGCCGCCGGACCAAATCCAGGCCTAGCGCGCCGTCCGTTTGGTAGACTGCGCCTATGGACCGGGCGGCGAAGCTCATAGCCCAAGAGGACCGGTGGGGGACGCACAACTACCATCCCCTGCCCGTCGTCCTGGCCCGCGGCAAGGGCGTCTACGTCTGGGACCTGAAGGGCCGGCGCTATTTCGACATGCTGAGCGCCTACTCCTCGCTCAACCAGGGCCACTGCCACCCCGCCGTCGTCGCCGCCCTGCGGCGGCAGGCCGGCCGCCTGAGCTTGAGCTCCCGCGCCTTCCATAACGAGCACCTGGGCCCCTTCGTCGAGCGCCTGTGCGCCCTCTCCGGCATGGAGCGCGCGCTGCCGATGAACTCCGGCGCCGAGGCCGTCGAGTCCGCCATCAAGGCGATGCGGCTGTGGGGCTACAAGGCGAAGGGCATCCCCGAGGGCCGCGCCGAGATCGTCGTCGCCGAAGGCAACTTCCACGGCCGCACGACGACCATCGTGGGCTTCTCCTCGGACCCGGGCTCGCGCGAGGGCTTCGGGCCCGCCACGCCGGGCTTTAAGACGGTCCCCTACGGCGACGCCGCGGCGCTGGCCGCCGCGCTCGCCCCCGACACGGCCGGCGTCCTGCTCGAGCCCATCCAAGGCGAGGCCGGCGTGCGCATCCCGCCGCCCGGCTATCTCAAGGCCGTCGCCGAGGCCTGCCGCAAGGCCAAGGTCCTGTTGTGCTTTGACGAGATCCAGACCGGCCTCGGCCGCACGGGCCGGATGTTCGCCTGGGAGCACGAGGCCGCCAAGCCCGACCTGATGACCTTGGGCAAGGCCCTGTCGGCCGGCCTCTATCCCGTCTCGGCGGTCGTCGGCTCGGGAGCGGTGCTGGGTCTCTTCACGCCGGGCACCCACGGCAGCACCTACGGCGGAAACCCCTTGGCCTGCGCCGTCGGGATGGCGGCCCTGGACGTCCTCGCGAAGGAAAAGCTCGTCGAGCGCGCCGCCGAGCTCGGCGTGTATTTCCTGGAACGCCTCGGGGGGCTCAAGCACCCCAAGCTCAAGGAAGTCCGCGGCCTGGGGCTGTTGTGCGCCGTCGAGTTCCGCGAGCCGCTGGCCAAGGCCTTCTGCCAGCGCCTCATGGAGCGCGGGGTGCTCGCCAAAGACACCCACGGCACGACGGTCCGCTTCGCGCCGCCCTTGGTCATCACGAAGGTCCAGCTCGAGACGGCCTTCGAAGCCATCCGCGACGCCTTAAGGGACCTGTGACCGGCCTGCGCTGCCCGGCCTGCCCCGCCGCCGCGCTCTCGGAAGCGTCCCCGCGCGCGGGCCTCGCCGTCGACCATTGCGCCGCCTGCGGCGGCGCCTGGCTCGACATCGGCGAGGTCTACGCGTTCACGCGGGACCCCAAGGCGGCCCAGGCGGCCCTGAAGGCCGCCTATGGCCGCGCGATGCCCACCGTGCGCCATTGCCCGCGCTGCGCGCGCGCGATGAAGACCGTGCGGCTCGAGGCCTCGGGCGTCCTCATCGAGGCCTGCCCGGCCTGCGGCGGCAACTGGTTCGACAAGGGCGAGCTCGCGAAGTTCGCCGCCTCCCTCGCGCCCGCCAAGCCCGCCGAAGCGCCCGCGGCCGCGACGCATGGGGAGGACCTGGCCGCCCCCGACGCCGACGTCCAGCGCCCCCAGCCGCTCTCGCCCGAGGACGCCGCGCGCTTCGCCGGGCCGGACGTCTCCGTCTTCCTCGGCGGCGCCATCGTCGTCTGCGGGTTCGGGGCGCTCGGGGCCGTCTACGCGCTGCGCGGCCAGGTCCCCTTCCTCGACATCGAAGGCGTGCGCCCGTACCTCGTGCTGGGTGCGGCGGTCCTGCTGACGGCCGTGCCCGCCGCCCGGGCGGCCTCGGCCAAGGCCCGGCGCCTGCGCGGCGCCTGGCGCGTGGCCGGGACGGTGTCCGCGCGTCAGGAGTTCGGCGGCGTGCGCGCCGAGCTCGTGGTGCGCTACGCCTTCGCCGGGGCGATGCGCGGGGCGCTCGTCACCGTGGACGCCGGCGGCGCGCTCGACGTCCCGGTGGGCGGGCGCCTCTGGCTCGCCGCCCGTCCGGACTCTCCGGACCTTGCCGTCGCCATCCCGGCTCCTTAGAACTCGTCGACCGTCGGTTTTTGCTGCGGGGCCGCGGGAGGCAGCGGCTCCGGCGGCGGCGCGGGCGTCGGTGCGACCGTCCCAGCCGGGGCGGGAGCAGGCTCCGCCACGGGCTCAGCCTTCACCGGGACGGGCTGCAGCAGGTAATGCCGCGCCGGAGGTTTTGCGACCGGGACTGGTACCGGCGCCGGGGCCTCGGCCTGCGGCTGGGGCGCGGGCTTCTCGGGCCCGCCGGGCCCCCAGCGCCAGGCGGCGCTGATGCGGTGGGCGCTGCCCAGCTCCCCGAAGGACACGAAGGCATAGTCCACGCGGAAGTCGCGCGCGAGCCAGCCGAAGCCCGCCGTGAGGCCGAGGCCGGCGTCGTTTCTCATGTCGTAGCCCAGCCGCAGCGGCAGGCGTCCCGCCAAGACCGACTCGAGGCCCACCGACACCTCGGGGTCGTTGCCGCGGGGTTTGGCGACGTCGAGCGCGAAGGTCGTCTCTTGGCCGCGGGGGGCGAAGGTGTACGCGCCGCCCAGGCGCACCTCGAGGGGCAGGTTCTGGGCTTCCCGCTGGTAGCGGATGGGGGGGCCGAAGTTGCGCAGGACCCCGGCCAGGCGCAGGCCGGGCAGCTCCGGCGCGTCATAGAGCAGGCCCCCGTCGAAGGCCAGGCCGTCGGCCGACACGGTCTCGATGGTCTCCCGGACGTACTTGAGCGCGACGCCCGCGCCCAGTCCGGGCCGCAGGACCTGGCGGCCCCAGCCGCCCGAGACCGCCATGTCGCTGATGCCGTAACTGCCCAACCCGGCTCCCGTCTTGTTCGCGATGGTCGTCTTCGGGATGTCGCCGAAGGTGAGGTACGTGATCTGGGCGCCCAGGCCGCGGCGCAAAGCGAAGGCGGCGTACTCTTGGCTGACCCCCTCGAAGTACTGGTTGTGCATGAAGACGGCTTCGTTGCGGGGGATGAAGGCCAGTCCCCCGGGGTTGTAGCGCAGCGCGTTGGCGTCGTTGGCGAGCGCCGAGTAGGCGCCGCCCAGGGCCACCGCGCGGGCGTCCGAGTCGAGCGAGAGGAACTCTAGCGGGGTCGTGCCCGCCCCCGCCCAAGACATAGAGGGCAGCGCGACGAGCAAAGCCAAGAGCAATCGGGTCAGCTTCATCGGATGACCCCGATCTTCTTGACGACCGTGCTCGCGCCGGGACTCGTGATGACGGCGAAGTACCCGCCCGAGGCGACGTCCTCGCCCGAGTCGTTCTTGCCGTCCCACTGCAGCGCGCCCGTCCCCGCCGTCGTCCCGAACTCGCTGACCAGCCGCCCGGTCAAGGTGTAGATCTTGATGGTGACCACGGCCGGCAGGTTGTCGAAGATGACGCCCGAGAGGGGGTCGGCGCGGCTGAAGGGCCGGCCCTCGTCGGCGTTGCCGCCGTTGGGCTTGTACGGGTTCGGGTAGACGCGGATGGCGTCGAGGTTCGCGGCCTGCACGCCGAACGCCGCGAACATCGAGAAGTGCGGGGTCTGCCCGGTCAAGGTGCGCTTGACCTTGTCGACCGTGGTGACGAACTCTTTCTTCCAGGCGTTCGTCGGCACGTCGAAGGTCTGGATCTCGGCGTTCTCGGCGCGGACCTGCGTGCCGTCGATGACCCCGTCGCCGTCGTCGTCGGGGTAGTTGAAGACGATGGCCGCCGTCTGGCCGTTTGAGAGCAGCGACTGGCCGTTCGAGAGGCTGATTTCGATGGAGGCGCCCAAGGATGTCGCCGCGGCGGGGGGAGCGGGCAAGGTGGCCGGGTTGGCGGTCGCGGTGAGGGTGGCGTCCGTGGTGTTGAGCGCCCCGGCCGGCAAGACGACCTTCGTGACCACGGCGCTGCCCGACTCGGCGGTCGCTACGGTGTTGGAGGTCTCGTTAGAGACCGCCTGCTCCTTCTTGACCTTGCCGGACCCGAGGTCCGTCTCGCGAACCTCGAAGCCCACCGAGTCCACGAGCACGGTGATGCTGCCGGGGGCGGGGTCCGAGGCGCCGAGCACGTCCGACGCGACCGCGCGCAGGTCGTAGGCGCGGTCGGCCAGCCCGGTGACGTCCCAGTGGACGAAGAACGGCTGCTCCCGGTCGGGGTTCGGGTGGTTGACGTTGGCGGCGACGATGTCGGTCCAGGTCGCCGAGCCCGTGGAGCGGTACTGGAACAGGATGGAGGAGACGTCCACGGGGCTGCCCGTGTCGAGCTCGGCCATCACCATCACGCGGTTGCCGCTGATCTTCTTGCCGGTGGCCGGGACCTTGATGGAGGCGCGCACGCCGTCGAGGCTTTCGAGCGCCCAGGCCGAGGCGACGGCGTGGGTGTTCTTCTCTTCGACGCCGCAGCGGTGCACGGCGCGCAGGCCGAAGAGGTGGATGGCGCCGCTTGAGAGCGCGACGGTCGTGGTGCTGAAGGTCGTGGCCGAGAACTGGGCGTAGGGGGTGGAGTAGTCGACGACGCCGGCCCCAGTATCCTTATAGAGGCGGTAAGCGACGATTCCCTCGGTCGCGGACGGGTTCCACGTCAAAGAGACCTGCCGGCCGGGGACGCTCTGGGCCGAGAGGTCGCCGGGGGCGGAGGGGGTGGAGGCCGGGGTGCGCACGAAGAGCGGGCCGTCGAAGTCCGTGTCGACGCCGGAGCGGTTGCGGTTGCGGACGCGGTAGTAATAGCTCGTGCAGCCCAGGAGGCCGGTGTCGTAGGCCGTCGTCGCCAGGGTGCCGGCGCGCACGGCGTACGCCGCCGCGTCGGTGGAGCGCTGGAGCTCGGAGAAGGTCCCCGCCGGGTTTCCGTTGAGCGACCACTGGACCGCGGCGCTCGACTGGGTCACGAAGAGGGACGCCAGCCCGGACGGCGGTTCGGCGTGCGTGACGGCCGTCCCGGAGGAAGAGAGCGGCCCCGAGACGTACTTGGCGAAGGCCGCGACCCGGACGGA
>SCTT01000568.1 GCA_004322435.1 bacterium | reverse complement strand
ACCTGGTCCACTCTCCCTTCGGGCTCTTCGTGGGCGTGCCGGTCGGCATCGCCCTCGCCCTCGTCGCCTCCGGTCTCCTCCCGCGCCGCAAGAAGTTCACCGGCGAGCCGCCGAACCTCAATCCGCGGTGACTCTTCCCAGCTTGACAGCCTAGGGCTATCCCGCTAATCTCCTGACGCAGGAGACGGGAACAGGAGGCTCGGATGCTGAATCGCAAGTTGCTGTTGGCGGTCGCCACCCTCGGGTTGGCGGGCGCCGCGTACGCGGGCGGCCACAACGACGCCGGCTGCGGCCTGGGAAGCATGCTGTTCAAGGAAGACAAGCCGGTCCATCAGATCCTCGCCGCGACGACGAACGGAACGTCCGGCAACCAGACGTTCGGCATCACGACCGGGACGCTCGAGTGCTCCTCGGGCGGCCTGATCAAGGCGGGCAAGGAGCGCGAGGTGTTCGTGGCGGCCAACCTGCGTTCGCTCGAGCGCGAGATGGCGGCCGGCAAGGGGCAGTACGTGTCCTCGCTGGCGGCGCTGTCCGGCTGCTCGGCGGCTCCGGAGAAGTTCCTGTCCTTCTCGAAGGCCAACTACGAGAAGATCTTCACCGGCGCGGACGCGTCGGCGAAGGCCGTGCTCGAGAACCTAGACCGCGCGATGGCCTCCGACAAGGCCCTCACGCAGGCCTGCGGCGCCTGAGCGAAGCGGACCGAAGATGAACCGAGGGGCGGGCGTCCGGAAGGGCGCCCGCCCCTTCCTTTTTCTACTGCTGGCCGCGCGCGTCCAGGCGGCGCCGCTCTGGGAGGAGCCGGAGTGGCGGCGCCTCCTGCACATCAAGGGGTCTGTCACCGACGCCCGCCCCGGCCCCTTCTTCCTGTCGCCGGACGGCGAGCCGCGCGCCGAGCTCGAAGCGCTCGAGACGGCCCTCCGAGACGACTCGCCGGACCCGCTCTCGACGGCCGCCGAACCCGCCGGCCCGGAGCCGCGGCGCTGCCGCTTCCCGGCCCGCGTCGCGTGGCTGGCCGAACGGCGCGGCCTCGACGCCGCGGAGCTCCTCAAACCCTGCCGCCGCTTCGCCGCCTGGCGGGACCTCCTCGCGGCCGACGGGGTGGCGCTCGTGTTCGCGTCGGCCTACCTAAACAACCCCTCCTCGATGTTCGGCCACACCTTCCTGCGCCTCGAACGGCGCGGGGAAGACCGGCTGCTCGACAACTCGCTCAACTTCGCCGCCGAGACCGCGGAGACGAGCGGGGTCGCCTTCGCGTTCCGCGGGCTGACCGGACTCTATCCGGGCAAATACACGGCGATGCCCTACTACCTCAAGGTGCAGGAGTACGGGGCCATCGAGAACCGCGACCTGTGGGAGTACCGCCTGAATCTCTCGAGCGCCGAGGTCTCGCGCCTGGCCGCGCACGCCTGGGAGCTGGGGCAGGCCGAGTTCCCGTACTACTTTCTCTCCAAGAACTGCTCCTACCAGCTGATGCCCGCGCTCGAGGCCGCGGCCCCGCGCCTGACCCTCTTCGGCACGCCGCCCATCGTGGGCCCGATGGACACCGTCATGGCGGTCGCCGCGACCCCGGGGCTCGTGCGCGAGACGGTGTACCGCCCCTCCCATGCGACGACCCTGCGCCAGCGCCGGGCGCTCCTCTCGACGGCGGAGCGCCGCGCCGCCTGGGCGTACGCCGCGGGCCGCGCCGAGGAGGGTGATGCGCGCTCCGCCGCTTTCCCGGAAGGACGGCGGGCGCTGGTCCTCGAGGCGGCCCACGACCTCATCCTCTACCGCTACGGCTTCAACCCCGAGGTCGCCTCCTCCGTCCGCAAGCTCGAACACCCCCTCCTGGTCCGGCGCGGCCGCCTGCAGGCCGAGGCCCCCGCTCCCGCCCAGCCGACGTGGGCGCTCCCTCCCGACCAGGCCCACCGCCGCAAGCGTCTGAGCGTCGGCGCGGGCGCCGAGCGCGGCGGGGCGTTCGCCGAGGCCTCCTGGCGCGCCGGCCTCCACGCCTTGGAGGACGCCGCTCCCGCCTATCTCCCCGGGAACGCCATCGAAGGGATGAGCGGACGCCTCCGCTACGACGGCCCCTCCGAGAGCGTCTATCTGCGCGACCTGCGCGCCATCGACATCGTCTCGCTGACGCCCTTCGACTCCTGGACCCGCAAGCCCTCGTGGGCCCTGGGCACCGGCCTCGACACCGCTTTCTCGGCGGGCCGGGCCCCCGCCGAATCCCTCGTCTACGACGGGCGCGGGGCCACGGGCGTGTCCTGGGGACGACCCGAGGGCGGGCCGGGGGTCGTGGGCCTGCTGGCCGGCGGAGAGTTCGCCGTCGGCCCCGTCCTGCGCGGAGGCGGACGCCTCGGCGGCATCCTGTGCCTGGTGGGAGCCTGGGACGCCGGCCCGCTCCGGGCGGCGCTGCGCGCCTCGCTCGGCGGCGCCGTGCTCGGCGACCGCCGTCCCGACCACCGCCTGGCGGCATCGTTTGACTGGAGCCTGTCGCGGGACCGTTCGCTGCGCGCCTCGTACTTCATGAACGGCCCCCACCGGGAGGCCAGGCTGAATGCGGTTCTCTTCCATTAGCCTCCTCGCAGCCGCCCTGTGCGGCTGCACGAACATCTTCCTCCAACCCTCTAAGCGCCTGTTCCTACGCCCGGAGACCGTCGGCGCGCGGTGGGAGGAGGCGCGCTTTAACTCCGCCGACGGGACGCCGCTGACCGGCCTGTGGTTCGCCTCCGGCCGCACGCCGGCCAAGGGCGTGGTCGTCCAGTTCCACGGCAACGCCGAGAACATGACCTCGCACTTCCTCTCCGTCTGGTGGCTGTCCCTGGAAGGCTGGCACGTCCTCGCCTTCGACTACCGCGGCTACGGCGCCTCGGGAGGGAAGAAGGACCTGGACGGCTCGGTCGCCGACGGGGCCGCGGCGCTCGCCTACGCTCGGGCGAAGGCCCCGGGGCTGCCCCTCGTCGTCTTAGGCCAGAGCATGGGCGGCGCGCTGGCTCTGGCCAGCCTCGAGCGCGACGGGGGAGAGGGCCTGTCCGCCTTGGTGCTCGAGTCCACGTTCGCCAGCTACGTCGGCATCGCGCGCGACAAGCTCAAGCTCTGGTGGCTGACGCGGTACGTCC
This sequence comes from bacterium, assembly GCA_004322435.1. GTDB lineage: Bacteria > Elusimicrobiota > Elusimicrobia > UBA1565 > UBA1565 > SCTT01. The sequence continues at coordinate 11,820 of SCTT01000568.1, read as the reverse complement.
GCGGGCCGCTGGCCTACACGTTCGTGTCGGACCGCTATCGCCCGGCCCGCCTGGCCGCCCGCCGCAAGCCGGTGCCGCTCGTAGTCGTCCACGCGTTAGAAGACCCGGTGGTGCCCTACGCACAGGGGCAGTCCCTCTACAAAGCCGCGGCCGGACCGAAGGAATGGTGGGAGTCGCCCCGCGGGCACGCCGAGGCCTTCACGACGCACGGTGCCGAGTTCCGCCCGCGCCTCGTGCGGTTCTTGGACGATTCCCTCACCCGTTCCCTCTCCCGCTAGCGGGAGAGGGCAGGGTGAGGGTCAGACCTTGATGTTGAGCTGCGCCGCCGCGGCTTCGAGGCTCAGGCACCAGGCCGCCGCGTCCGAGTCGCCCTTGGCGGCCAGCGCGCGGCGCTCCGGCAGCAGCTTCGTCACGGCCTTGTAGACGTCGTTTTGCGCCGACCACAGGTCCGCGCCCGGGGCGCGCCGGTGGGCGAGCGCCGCGGCGTCGGCCAGCGCGGCGGCGGCCCGCGGGTCGCCGGGGTGCTCGGAGACGGTCTCGGCGAGCCGGCGCAGCAGGCGCCCGAGGGAATAGGCCAGGGCCTCTTCGTCGAGGCGCACGGCCTCGGCCTTGAGCTCGTCTAAGACGCCTTCGACCGCCGAGAGGTCCGGCGCCGGCGCGGCCAGGAGCCTGGCGACCTTGCCGTTCAAGGCGAACTCGGCGGCGGCGCTCAAGGCCCGCGGCGCGCGGATGCCGCGGCGGGCCAGCGCGCGCAAGAGCGGCGCCTGGCGCTCGTAGAGCGCGGCCAGCGCCGCCTCGCTCTCGGCCGCCGCCCCCTCGAGGAGCCCTTCGGCCGCGTGGCGCTCGTCTTCCTCGTCGAGCTGGCGCCGGACGTCCGGCCCTTCGGGGAAGTGCTTCTCGAGCGCCCGGCGCAGGCCCTCGGCGTCGCCCTGCGAGAAGAGGTTCGTGGTCTCCCAGGCCATCTGCTCGTAGGCCTTCATCCCCTTGAAGAGGCCCGCGGCGCCGACCGGCAGCGGCCCGCCGTCGAGCACGTAGCAATACGCGGCCTGGGTCGCGGCCCGGGTGGCGGTGGAGGCGACCGACAAGAGGCCCACCGACATCCGGGCTTCACCGCGGCGCAGCCTCCGGACGTCCTCCTGGGTCAGCTCCCAGAGCCCGTAATGGGTGACCTTGGGGTTCTCGCGCGAGAGCGAGCGTGCGCCGTGGCGGGCGGACGCGGCGAGGAAGGTGACGCGCGCCGTCTCGGCGTGCCGCTGGAAGACGGCGGCCCCGTCGCCCTCCTCCTCGACGTTGGAGCGCGCCTCGCGGAGCTTCGCGAGGAAGGGCCCCGAGAGGTCGGGGCCGCCGACCTGGCGCGCGAGCTCCAGGACGCGCGCCGCGTAGCGCAGCACCTGCACCGTCTCGAGCCCCGCGAGGTCGTTGAAGAACCAGCCGCAGCTCGTGTACATGAGCATCGCGTGCCGCTCGAGCTCCATCAGGCGCAGGGCGAGGACCTCGTCTTGGCCGGACAGCGGCCGGGCGGCGTGCTCGGCGAGGAACCGGTCCGCCGCCGCCTTCGTGCGGCCCAAGAGGACGCCGACATAGGCGTCCCGGGCGGCCCAAGGGTCCTTGAAGAGGCCGCGCGCCTTCTCCTCGAAGACCTGGCGGGAGGCGTCGCGCAGGCGGTCGAGGGCACCGCGCAGCGGCGCGCGCCAGGCCTGGGTCCAGCCGGCCCGGCCGCCGGTGTGGCAGCCGCAGTCCGAGCGCCAGCGCTCGACGCCGTGCGCGCAGCTCCACGAGGAGTTCTCGACGACCTCCGCCTCCCAGGCGGGGGGAAACAGCGCCAGGTGCTGGGCGTAGTTCGTGAGGCGGACCTCCGCGCAGCGCGACAGCTCGTCGAGCGCCCAGGCCAGCGCCATCTCGCCGAAGCGGTGGTGGTGCCCGTAGCTCTCGCCGTCGGTGGCCACGTGGGCCAGCGCGCCCGGCCCGGAGTCGGGAGGGAAGGCGGCCTTGAGGCGGCCGGCCAGATGCTCGCCGCGCGTGAGCAGGCCCTCGAAGGCCACGGCCTGGGAGACCGGGCCGTCGTAGAAGAAGACGGCGATGCTCCGTCCTGAAGGCAGAGAGACCTTGTAGCTGCGGGTCGTGTCCACGGCCCCGTCTTTGACGTCCTTCCATACGCCGGCCCCGGGGGCGCGGACGCGCGCGGCCTGGCGGGGCGCCAGCACCGTGAAGGCGATGCCCGCCGCGGCCAGCGCCTCGAGCGTGGGCGTGTCGACCGCCGTCTCCGGGAGCCACATCCCCTCGGGGGAGCGGCCGAAGCGGTGCTTGAAGTCGGCGACGCCCCAAGCGACCTGCGTGCGGCGGTCGCGGTCGTCGGCGAGCGGCAGGATGACGTGGTTATAGCCCTGCGCCATCGCCGAGCCGTGCCCGCCGAAGCGCGCGGCGCTCTCGGCGTCGGCGGCCACGACGGCCCCGTAGGTGGCCGGGGCCTGCGACTCGAGCCAGGACAGGAGCGTCGGCCCCATGTTGAAGCTCATGTGGGCGTAGGTGCTCAAGATCTTCGCGATGCGGCCGGAGGCGTCCAAGATGCGCGCATGGGCGTTGGGGCCGTAGCACTCGGCCGTGATGCGCTCGTTCCAGTCGTGGTAGGGGGCGGCCGAAGGCTCGCGGCGCACCCGGTCCATCCAAGGGTTCTCCCGCGGAGGCTGGTAGAAGTGCCCGTGCACGCAGACGTATTTCATCGCGCCGCCTCGTAGACCGCCAGCGATTTGGGGGCCAGGCGCACCGCCGCGGACCCGTCGGAGGACAGCGCGGCCTGCGCCTGCGCCCCGGGCCCGTCCCAGCGGTCGTCGGCGGAGTCGAGGATGAGCCGCCAGCGCCCGGGGGGGAGCTTGAGCGCGCCGGAGAAGACGGTCTCCCCGAAGTGGAGCAGCACCAGCGCCTCGCCGCGGCCCATCACGACGACGGGGTCGGCGGCCGAGACCGCGGTCTTCTCGCGCGAGCCGTCCTTGAGCCCCGGATGCTCCCGGCGCAGGCGCAACAGCTCGCGCACGTAGGCCGCGGTGCGGTCGCCGGAGAGGGTGGGGGGGCGGGATTCGTCGAGCACGCAGGCGGCGAAGGTCTCGGGGGCGAAGGGGTCCGGCGGAACGCCCTCCCAGCCCCAGTGGGCCTTGAGCTCGCGCCCGCGTCCCTCGCGCACGGCCCGGCGCAGGGCCTCGTCGGAGAAGTCGGCGAAGAAATGGAACGGGGCCCGCTCGCCGCGCTCGTCGCCCATGAACAGCAAAGGGGTGTAGGGGGAGAGCAGCACCGCGCCGAGCCCCAGCTTATGCGCCTCGAGCGAGACCAAGGAGGCGGCGCGGGAGCCGTCGGGGCGGTTGCCGACCTGGTCGTGGTTCTGCCAATAGGCGATGAAGCGGCGCCCCGGCAGCCCCGCCGCCGAGGTGCCGACGGTCCGCTTCCGCCATCCGCTGTACGCGGTCCCGTCGTAGACCCAGCCGTCGGAGAGGGCCTTCGCGGCGGCCCCGAGCGTCCCGAAGTCGGCGTAAGGCCCGGCGCGCTCTCCCGTCAGGAGCGCGTGGAGCGAGCGGTGCAGGTCGTCGCCCCATTGGGCGTCCACGCCCCAGCCGCCCATCTCGCGCGGGCGCACGACGCGACAGTCGTTTAAGAGGTGCTCGGCGAAGAGATGGATGAGCCGGTTCGAGCGCCGGGCCAGCGCCGACACCGCTTCGGCCAGTTCCGCCACGAACGGGCGCTCGGAGACGTCGAGGATGGCCGCGGTGGCGTCCAGGCGCAGCCCGTCCACCCGGCATTCGTCGAGCCACCACAGCGCGCTCTGGAGGAAATAGGCGCGGACCGGGTCGCTGTCGGGGCCGTCGAAGTTGAGGGCGGCGCCCCAGGGGTTGCGGTGGCGGTCGCTGAAGTAGGGCCCCAGCTCCGCCAGGCGGCAGCCTTCGGGCCCCAGGTGGTTGTAGACCACGTCCAAGACGACGGCCAGGCCGCGCGCGTGGGCCGCGTCGACGAAGCGCCGGAAGCCGTCGGGGCCGCCGTAGGAGTGCTGGGCCGCCGAGGGGAACACCCCGTCGTAGCCCCAGCCCCGGGCGCCGGGGAACTGCCCGACGGGCATGACCTCCACGGCGGTGACGCCCAGGTCCTTCAAGGCGCTCAGGCGCTTGGCGGCGGCGTCGAAGGTCCCTTCCTTCGTGAACGTCCCGACGTGGAGCTCGTAGAGGACGGTCTCCCCGAGCGGCAGGCCCAGCCAGTACGGGGACTTCCAGTCGAAGGCCGTGTCGACGACCTCGCTCGGTCCCGCGACGCCCTCGGGCTGGGACAGGGAGGCCGGGTCGGGGATGCTCAGACCCCCGTCGAGGCGGTACAGGTAGCGGGTCCCGGGAGGGGCGTTCTCGACGACCCCGGTGAAGTACCCGTCCGCCCCGCGGGCCAACGGCACGGCCTTCTCGTACGGGCCCGTGACGAGGAGCTCCACCCGCGAGCGCGCGGGCGCCCACAGCCCGAACCGCGTCTTGCCGGCGCCCACGACGCGGGCGCCATGGAGCGTCAAGGCCGGCGGCCCTTGAGGAACAGGGCCCCTAACGGCGGAAGGCTCAAGGCGACGGAGTGCTCGCGGGCGTGCCAGGGCGTGGGCTCGGCCTCGACCCCGCCGCCGTTGCCGACGCCCGAGCCGCCGTACTCGCCGGCGTCCGAGTTGAGCAGCTCCTCCCAGCGCCCCGGGAAGGGGACGCCGAAGCGGTGGCCGTAGCGGGGGACCGGCGTCATGTTGAAGACGCAGAGGACGGCCTCCTTGCCCCCGCGCGGCAGGCGCAGGAAGGAGAGGACGCTGTTGTCGCCGTCGTTCGAGTCCACCCATTGGAAACCGGCCGGGTCGCAGTCGAGCTGGTGGAGGGCCGGCTCGCGGCGGTAGAGCGCGTTCAAGTCCCCGACCAGGCGCTTGACGCCCTGGTGCGGGGCCTGGGCCAGCAGGTGCCAGTCGAGGCTCTTCTCGTGGTTCCACTCGTCCCACTGCCCGAACTCGCAGCCCATGAACAGGAGCTTCTTGCCGGGCTGGGCCCACTGATAAGAGTAGAGCGCGCGCAGGTTCGCGAACTTCTGCCAGTCGTCGCCCGGCATCCGGCGCAGGATGGAGCCTTTGCCGTGCACCACCTCGTCGTGCGAGAGCGGCAGCATGAAGCTCTCGTGGAAGGCGTAGATCATCCGGAAGGTCAGCTCGTTATGGTGCCAGCGCCGGTGCACCGGGTCCTTCTTCGCGTACTCGAGCGTGTCGTGCATCCAGCCCATGTCCCACTTGAGGCCGAAGCCCAGGCCGCCCGTGTACACGGGGCGCGAGACCCCGCCCCAGGCGGTCGACTCCTCGGCGATGGTCTGCACGTCGGGGAAGCGCGCGTAGACCTCCGAGTTCAGGCGGCGCAAGAACTCGATGGCCTCGATGTTCTCGCGGCCGCCGTGGCGGTTGGGGATCCACTCGCCGTCCTTGCGCGAGTAGTCGAGATAGAGCATCGAGGCGACCGCGTCCACGCGCAGCCCGTCGATGTGATATTTGTCGAGCCAGAACAGCGCGCTCGACAGGAGGAAGCTCCGCACCTCGTTGCGGCCGTAGTTGAAGATGAAGCTCTGCCAGTCCGGATGGAAGCCCTGGCGCGGGTCCTCGTGCTCGTAGAGGTGCGTGCCGTCGAAGAACCCCAGGCCGTGCTCGTCGGTGGGGAAGTGGGAGGGGACCCAGTCGAGGATGACGCCGACCCCGGCGCGGTGGAGCGTGTCCACCAGGAACATGAAGTCCTGCGGGGTGCCGTAGCGGCTCGTCGGCGCGAAGTAGCCGGTCGTCTGGTAGCCCCAGGAGCCGTAGAACGGGTGCTCCATCACGGGCATCAGCTCCACGTGCGTGAAGCCCTGCTGGACGCAGTACGCCGCCAGCCGCGGAGCCACCTCGCGGTAGGAGAGGGAGCGGCCGCCCTCCTCGGGCACGCGCATCCACGAGCCCAGGTGCACCTCGTAGACGGACATCGGGGCCTCGACGGAGTTCTTGGCCTTGCGCTTGCGCATCCAGTCCGCGTCGGACCATTCGAAGTCCAGGTCCCAGACGACCGAGCCGGTCTTGGGGGGGAGCTCCGCGTGGAAGGCGAACGGATCGGCCTTGTCGGCGCGGTAGAGGGCGTGCTTCGAGGCGATGTGGAACTTGTAGACGGCGCCCTTCTTGACGCCCGGGACGAAGCCCTCCCAGATGCCGGAATGCCCGGCGGTCTTAAGCGGGTTCGCGCCGCGGTCCCAGCCGTTGAAATCGCCGACGACGGAGGCGTATTGGGCGTCGGGAGCCCAGACCGCGAAGCGGGCGCCCGGCGAGCCGTCCGGGCCGGAGCACAGATGGGCGCCGAGGCGGGCGTAGAGGCTCAGGTGGGAGCCTTCGTTGAAGTAGTGGAGGTCGTCGTCCGTCAACGCGGTCATCGTGGTCACGCCCTATTCTAGCAGTCTTCTCTCGAAGGCCCTAGGACCATTGCCTCCCCGTCGCGGGGCCGAAAGACCCATGGGTCCTCGCCGGGGTTATTTTACGATGGGCGCGTGGGGACAGGGACTCGCGTTCCTCTTCTGCCGCTCAGCCTCCTTCTGGCGGCGCCTTCCCTCGTCAGCGCCCAAATCCGCACCGCGCCGATGCTGCGCAGCGCCCTGCCGGTGCCCGGCCTCCCGATGCCGCTCGTCTCCCTCGCGCCGTCTTTGAGCCGCCCGCTGCTGCCCTCGTTCCTTGCGGCGCCCGCCCTGCCGGCAGGAGCGAACGCCGCCCTGCCCAAGCCCGTCGTGCCTGTCGTCGCCGCCCCGGCCTCCGTGCCGGCGGCCCTGCCCGCCCCCGAGGCCCTGCCCGCGTCCGCCCCCGAGGCGGCGAAGACCTTGTCCGACCAAGTCCGCTCCGGGCTCCCACCCGACGCCCTCTTCGACGGCTCCAGGGCCGAGCGCTCCTCGGTGCGGCCCGAGCCCGCGGCGGCACCCAAGCTCTACTCCTGGTTCCGCATCGCCGACCCCGCCCACGCCGCGGCCCTGGCCGCCATCCTCGAGGCCGCCGAGGAGTCCGCGACGGGCCGCGCGACGCTCTCCAAGCTCAAGGCCAAGCTCCGCTCGCGCAAGCGCCCCTTGGTCTTCGAGTTCACGAAGCAGGTCAACTCGCACGCCTACGTCGATTGGGAGACCGACGTCGTGCGCCTGGGGACCTCGATGCTCAAGGAAGACCCCGCGCACGCCGCCCCGGTCCTCATCCACGAGCTCACCCACGTCATCCAGAAGTCGCGCCGCCTCCCCTACCACGCCTTCGAGCTGGAGCTCGAAGCCTTCCTGGTGACCTTGAAGAGCGCGCGCGAGCTCGGCGTGACCTACAAGCGCGGCGACTTCATGCGCGCGACCCAGCTCAAGTTCAAGGGCGATTTGGACGAGTTCATCGACTGGCTCCACGCGGGGCACGACCAGAAGGAGAACTTCCGTCTCCTCTCCGGAAGCCGCGACGAGTTCCTGCGCAAGCTCGAGGAGCGCCTCGACGCCGAGGCCAAGAAGGTCGCGACGGCCGCGCGGACCGTGGCCCGCCGCCAGGCGACCTACGAGCAGATGAAGGCCGCCTCCTACCTGCCGTCCGCGCTCGAGAACTACCGCAACCAGGAGCTCGAGCCCGCCCGCGAGAAGCTCCGGTCCGCGCAGGGCTCCTACGGTCTCGTGGAACGCGACCTCCGGCTCCTGCGCAGCGTCAACGGCTACCTCCGCTACCGCCATTTCGCCGACGACGTGCGGGCGATGGCGAAGCGCCTGCACGACTCCTGGAACTAGGCGCCTGACATAGGCTGACACGGAAGGACTGGGACGAACGTCCCTTTCCCCTATACTTATCGTATGTCAGCTTGCAGATATTGCGGCTGTTCGGGGTGGTTGTCGGCCCTCACCACGGACGGCCTCTGCGGCAACTGCGAGCACCTCGTCTCGGCCGAGCTCGAACAGCGCGTCCGGACGCTGACGCAGTCGGAGCGGGGGGCGGCCGACACCCAGAATCCATCCACGAAGCTCGACCGGATGGACCTCGCCGTGGCCCAACTCGAGGCCCTGGCCACCTACGAGCGCAAGGGCATCCGGACGCCGGTGGAGTCCCCCGAGCGCCGCCTCAAGGAAGCGCAGCGCGAGCGCGACGCCCTGCTGATGCGCACCGCCAAGGAGGAGCTCGACGCGGTGATGCGCGCCGTGCGCGCGGAGGGCGAACCGGAACGCAAGGCCAAGCTCTTGGGGGATTTCCGCCTCCGCCTCAAGGACTACGTGACGCGGGCCGTGTCCAAAGGCCCCCTGCCCGCCCTCGAGCGCAAGGTCCGGGCGGCGGCCTGGAAGGTCCTCCTCGACGCCCGCATCGCCGCCGCTCACCACGCCGAGAAGGACGGGCGGGGCGACGACGCGGCCCGGGCCTACCGGGAGGCCCTGACGCTGCTCAGCTCGCCGGAGGCTGGCGGGCCCCTCCTCATGGAACAGCGCCTGCGCATCCAGGAGCGCCTCGAAACCTTGATTTCCTGACGGCGTTCGTGTATTATTATTGATACGTAGTCTCAATAAGAGGCTCTAAGGCGCCTCCTTCGGGACGACGTATCGAGATGCGGTCTCAACAAGCCTGGCTCGCCGTCCTCCTCGCCCTCCCCGCGCGGGCCGGGACGCCTTCCGCCGCCGCGCAGGAGGAATCCCGCCGCATCGCCTTCTCCCTCGAGATCGCCGCCGCCGAGTACGGCAAGGCCGTCTCCGGCGCCCAGGTGGACAAGGTCGAGCAGCGGGAGGCCCTCGAGTTCCTCTCGCAGGCCGGCGCGCGCTTCAAGCGCTTGGCCGTCTCCGAGGGGCTCGACGACTTCAGCCGGGGTCCCGTGGAGGCGGAGCTGGCGGCGCTCGAGGCCGAGGCGCGCGCCGCTTCCGGCGACCCGGGCGCCTTCCGGGGGCGCGCGGCGCGCGCGGCGGCGGACGTCGCGGAAGCCTTCGGCGCTTCGGCCCGCCTCGTGCCGCCCCGGCCCCCATCGGCCGCGGCCGGCGCCGAGACCTTCCGGATGCACTGCGCGATGTGCCACGGCGCGAAGGGCGACGGGCGCGGCCCGGCGCTGCCGGGGCTCAACCCCAAGCCCGCGCGGTTCACGGAGGCCCGCGACGTGCGGCGCACCCCGCCCGCGCAGTATTTCCGGGTCGTCAGCGTCGGCGTCGACGGGACCGCGATGACCGCCTTCGACGACCGCCTCTCCGAAGAAGAGCGCTGGGACGTCGTCGCGCACCTCTATTCCTTCACGCTCGCGGAGCCCGCCGCGCGCGGCCGCGAGCTCTTGGCGCGGCGCCGGCTGCCCCCCGAGTTCCGCGACCAGGCCGCGCTCGCCCAGACCTCGCAAGACGAGCTCCACAGCCGGCTCGCGGCCGCCTTCCCCGAGGACTCCCCGGACGCCCGCGCGGACCTGGCCGCGGCGCTGCGCCTGGGCGGGCCCGCCGAGGCGGCCCGGGCCGCCGACGCCGGCCTCGCGCCGGTCCTCGCGGCGGTCAAGGCGGAGCTTCCGCGCGCCGTGGCGCTCGCCGCGGCCGGAGACGCCCCGGCGGCCGCGAACGCCGCCGCCGACGCCTATCTGCGCTTCGAGCCCGCCGAGCCGGCGGCCCGGGCGCTCGATGCGGGGGGGACCAAGGCCCTCGAAGAGGCTTTCACCGCGCTGCGCGGAGCCGCGCGCGCGGGGGAGAAGGACCTCGCGCCGCGCACGGCGGACATCGCCGCCCGCCTCGATGCGCTGGCCGCCCCGCGGGCCGCGCGCGGCTCCTGGGGCGCCTTCGCGCAGTCCTTCCTCATCATCGCGCGCGAGGGGTTCGAAGCCATGCTGGTGCTGGCCGCCATCGCCGCCCTGCTCGCCCGAGCCGGCCGCAAATCCCTGCTCGCCACGTTCTACTCCGGGGCCTGGGCCGGCGTGGCCGCCTCCCTGGCGACGGCCTGGGCGCTCGAGGCGCTCTTCGCCGTCACGCCGGTCCAGCGCGAGGCGCTCGAAGGGCTCGTGCTGTGCGCCGCCGCCGCGACCTTGCTCACCGTCGCCTATTGGATGGTGGACGCGGCCGCGATGGGGGATTGGAACCGCTGGCTGCGCGAGCGCTTGGGCAAGGCCACGGGGGAGGAGGGGGGGGCCTGGGCGCTCGCCTCGGTCTCCTTCCTGGCCGTCTACCGCGAAGGGTTCGAGACCGTCCTCTTTTACAAGGCCCTGTGGGCGATGGACACGTCCCAGTCCCCCGCGTTGGCCGCCGGCTTCGCGGCCGGCCTCGCCGCGCTGGCCGTCCTCTTCGTCCTGATGCGTCGGGGAACGCTCAAGCTGCCGCTGCGCCCCTTCTTTCTGGGCACCGGCGCCCTCCTTTACTGGCTGGCCTTCACGTTCGTCGGCCGCGCGCCGGCCGTCCTGCAAGCCGCCGGCTGGCTGCCGGAGACGCCGACCCCGTGGTCGCTGACCGTGCCCTGGGCCGGGGTGAATCCCAGCTGGGAATCCGCCGGCCCGCAGTTGGCGGTCGCCGCGTTGGGCCTCGCCGGCGCCCTGACGCTCCGGGCGCGGTCCCGCCGGGGGGGCCGCTCATGAGCTGCGCCGACCGGATGCTCTGCGCCTGCCTGGGCCTGCGCGAGAGCGAGGTGCGCGCGGCGGTGCGCGCCCAGAGCCTCTTCGAGCTGGCGGATTTGGTCGCTAAGACCGAGGCCGGGGCGGGCTGCACCTGCTGCCACCCCGACCTCAAGGCCCTGCTTCAGGATGAACGCGAGCGGGCCGGCTACTTGTCCGAGCCCATCTGCTCGGCCAGATAGTTCTGCAGGCCGACCGAGGCGATGAGGCCCAGCTGGGTCTCCAGCCAGTCGACGTGCTCCTCGGACTCGACGAGGATGTGCTCGAGGAGCTCGCGGCTGCCGGCGTCGCCCTCGGCCAGGCACAAGGACACGGCCTCGTTGTAAGCGGCGACCCCGCCGCGCTCGAGCTTCAAGTCGTTCTCAAGCTGCTGCTTGACGTCGGTGCCGACGCGGATGACGTCGTATTTGGAGATGTTCGGGGCGCCTTCCAGGAACAGGATGCGCTCGATGAGGGCGTCCGCGTGCTTCATCTCGCCGATGGACTCCTCGTGGTGCTTGGACGCGAGCTTCCGGTAGCCCCAGTTCTTGCACATCTTGGCCTGGATGAAATACTGGTTGATGGCCGTCAGCTCGATGGTGAGGGCTTTGTTAAGCGCCTCGATGACTTTCGTCTTCCCTTTCATCCCAGCCTCCCCGCGGGCGACGGCGCCGCTCGGCCCGATTCTATATAATCGCGCCAAGACCATGAAAACCACCGCCCTCCTGCTCGCCCTGGCCCTCCCCGCCGCGTCCTTCGCCGCCGACCCCCTGCCGGTCCGCCCGGTGACCCCGCGCGGCCCGCTCGGCGCCGAGGAGACGGCCGTCGTGGACCTCTTCAGGGACGCCACCGGCTCCGTCGTCTTCATCACGAACCTGGCCCTGGCCCGCGACGCCTACTGGCTCAACGAGACCGAGTACCCGCAGGGGGCCGGCTCGGGCTTTTTGTGGGACGACCAGGGGCACGTGGTCACGAACTACCACGTCATCGCCAACGCGGACGCGGCGGAGGTCACGCTCTCCGACCACTCGACCTACAAGGCGCGCCTGGTCGGCTTCTTCGCCGACAAGGACATCGCGGTCCTCAAGATCGACGCGCCCAAGGGGAAGCTCAAGGCCATCCCGCTGGGCACCTCCAAGGACCTCAAGGTCGGCCAGAAGGTCTTCGCCATCGGCAACCCCTTCGGATTGGACCAGACCCTGACGACGGGCATCATCAGCGCGCTGGGGCGCGA